>CACYCN010000025.1 GCA_902772895.1 uncultured Ruminococcus sp. | reverse complement strand
CCACTGCGGTATCTGCGGTGAGCACGGCGGCGACCCGTCTTCTGTTGAGTTCTGCCATAAGATCGGTCTTGACTATGTATCCTGCTCACCCTTCAGAGTACCGATCGCTCGTCTGGCTGCTGCTCAGGCTGCTATCAACAATAAGTAATCCTCTGTCTGACAGAGTAAGATAACTGAATTCTATCATAAAATCCCCGGCGTCTTTTGATGTCGGGGATTTTTCTGTGGAAAACCCTATGTCCCTGGGGGAAACCCTTTCCTAAAAAAACAGAAAAATTTACATAAAATAACCTATAATCTTGTTGAAATCTCTTGTACTCTTTTCAAAAAATGTGATATAATGAAATATAAATCAGCAAATGTGAACAAACAAGAAGTGTTTCTCATGAAAGCAAAAGCTGATTTGTTAAAGAAATGGATGATCGGCGCACTTTCGGCGGCGACGGTACCTTGCGGCATGGGTGCGGTGATGCTGGGAATTGTGGACAGCGGTCTGACGGTTCAGGCCACAACACAGTGGGAAAACTCTGTGATTCTGGAAGGATCCTGCGGCGAAAATATCAGCTTTCAGCCGCATGATGACGGTAGTCTGGTAGTCAAAGGTGCGGGAGCCATGAAAGACTATGGGATATCCGGCTCACCGTTCTATCGGGCATACCAGAAAGGCTATCCGATCAAACGGATTATTGTGGAGGAAAATATGACACATATTGGCAAGTATGCTTTTGGTTATCTGAAGGATGTGTTGCAGGTTATTCTGCCGGAAAGTCTGGAATCGATCGGAATCAAGGCTTTCGGGTATGATTACGATTCCCAAACCAAACAATCCACCAAAATCAAGGACTTCTATCTGAAAGGATATGCAGATTCTGCGGTACAGACGTATGCCGCAGAGAGAAAATTCCGTTTCTATCGGATCGGCGGATCATTCGTGAGACCTTCCATGTCCCGATATCTATGGATATCGGGGCGTTTTCTGCGCGGAAAAGTGAAATACGAGGGATGAAAAATGTCAAAAATTACAAATATCATGTCATTTATGACATTTTTATGAAAAAATTGTTTCGGGAAGCTATAATATAATCAAGGAACGGAGAAAATCCGTAAAATGTTTGAATATGAGAGGAAATGTATTCAGAACAATCAGAAAGGTGTGTCATATCATGAAAAGAAACATATGGACCAAACGAATCAGTGCGGCAGCCTTGGCAGCAACGCTCGCAATGTCAGGCGCTGCTATTACGGTAGCGGCAGCCGGGGCAACGCCGGACGGCATGATCGATGAAGTGTATGACTTCAAATATATTCATGCCGACTATGTGGATGACAGTGAGTACACCACTACCCAGAAGGATTCTGTACTGCTGAAAAAAGTAGTAGCGGCTATCCGGAATTATGAAGAGTCTCTCAATGTAGAATCCTATGGTATCTCCCGGACAGAGTGCAATGCGTTGATGATCATTGCCAAGTCGGCTTATCCGGAGCTGTTTTTCTTTGATATCGACAACTCGTCCATTGATTATTACAGAAGCTCACAGAAGGCAGTGACCGTTCATTTTCACTATACAAATTATAAAACAGTGAACGGAAAGTCGGTTCCGGATAAAGATAAAATGAATTCACAGCTGAAAGCTTTCTATTCCGAAGCCGACCGTTATCTGAATATGGTCAAAGGAAAGCTTTCCGCCTACAAGGATGAATATTCCAAGGCGCTGCTGCTGCACGATGAAATGGTGCTGGATGTTACCTATAATGACAGTCACCGTGATAACTATCGTTTCATGATCAATAAAAACGGTCTTTGTGCGAACTATTCCGAAATCTATTCCTATCTGCTGGGACAGCTGGGAATCAAGAGTGAACTGATTGTTACGCCCGATTCCAGCAAGAACGGGATGCAGCATGAATGGATGAAAGTCAGATTGGACGGGAAGTATTATAACGTAGACGCTACCTGGGATGATCCCTCTCCGGAGAGAAAGGGAATGGTATATCATACGTTCTTCCTGCTGAGCGATCAGCGTATCAACAAAATGGATCAGTCATGGTATAATCATTACGGTTATAAGTATCTCAACGGCGCTTATGATACCCGATATGATTACAGTAAGTATCACAATTATACTTCCAAGATCTGTAAGCTGGATCCGGATGCTACGGTAGTCTATGCCGTGAATAACGAAACCAATGGAAAGAAGATTGTCAGTTATGATTATGTCACCGATCAGGAAACCAAACTGGTGGATCTGAGCGGCAAGAACTGGAATATCAAAAGTGACAGCGTCTATAAAGGAATGACACAGACCGGTCTGGATCATTATGACGGCTATCTGTTCTATAATGACGCACAGAATATCTATCGTCTGGACGTCAAGACCAAGAAATCCACAATCGTGAAGAAGGCGGACAGCGGAAAACAGTTCTTTGGTGTCAGGATCCGGAATAATGTTCTCTACGCCCAGAACGGAACGACCGATCCGGCTCTTACGACTTCTCTGAATTTAGGTTCGATCGTCAATTACCTTCCCAAGGCGGAACCGATCAAGCTGAATCAGGCGGCTGTCACCCTCGGAAAAGGAGAGACTTTGACCCTCAAAGCGACGGTGGACGCTTCCCTGAGCAATAAAACGGTTGCCTGGTCAACCACTAACAGCAGTGTTGCAACCGTATCCGGCGGTACGGTTACAGCGAAGGGTGTTGGCACTGCTACCATCAAGGCAAAAGATTCTAACGGCAATTCCGCTCAGTGTACCGTCACTGTTAAGGCGCCGGCAGCAAGCGTCAGCCTGAATGCCACATCCAAAACCATGAAAATCGGTGAGACCTTCAAGTTCATCAGTTCCGTCACGGACGGCGCTTCTTATAAGAGAACCTTTACAACGTCTGACAGCAGTGTGCTGAAAATTACGGAAACTACCGTCGGTACCTGTACCGTAAGAGCATTGAAAAACGGTGTGGCAACCCTGACCGTTAAAACCTTCAACGGAAAGTCGGCATCCTGTAAAGTGACCGTATCTACCGGTCCGAGTTCTGTCAGCCTGAATAAAACTGCCGTGACACTGGGCATCAACGAAACCTGTCAGCTCATAGGCACCGTTTACGGCGGCACTTCCGATCTGTCCTTCAGCACTTCCGACAAAACGATCGTCAAGATTGCATCCACCACTTCCAATACCTGTACCATCAGAGGTCTGAAGGCCGGTACTGCAAAACTGACTGCCAAAACCAGTAACGGTAAGACCGCAACCTGTACCGTTACCGTAAAGAAATACGCTACATATATCAAGTTCCCCATGACAACGGTTACTTTCGGCGTCGGTGAAACCTTTAAATTCATCAGTTCCGCTGACGGCTACACCGGTACCCGTACCTTTACTTCCTCCAATAGCAGTGTCCTGAAAATTACGGCTACCACGACCGGTACCTGTACTGTCAGAGCCCTGAAAGAAGGAACTGCCGTTCTGAGAGTCAGAACAGCTACCGGTAAGACTGCCGCCTGTACCGTTACCGTGAAAGCAGCGGCAGCCGGTATTACCCTGAGTCCCGCATCTGCCACCCTGAGTGTTGGCGATACGCAGAAACTGATCAGCTCTGTGAAAACCGGCGCATCTTATCAGAGAACCTTTACCTCATCTGATTCCAGTGTCCTGAAAATTACGGCAACTACGGTCGGTACCTGCACCGTCAAAGCCTTGAAAGCCGGTACCGCTACCATTACCGTCAAAACTTTCAACGGGAAAACCGCTTCCTGTAAGGTGACGGTTAAGGCGGATACCCAGACCGCTGCCCAGAAGAGATTCAGTAATCTGGAAAAGTTCATTCTTAATCATTATGACAGTGTTTCCGGCGATGTCTATAAGATGATTCGCACGGAAAATGATGACGGCGACACCATCCGCACCTCCATGATCTATCAAAAATCCAAAAGAGAGATCCGTCTGAACAATTACGTGTATTTCCCCGATAACGATCTTTCTTATGTCATCGAACTCACTTATAATTATTCCAATCCTAACAAATGTGCTGCCCGTGTGACAAGAACCGATGATGCTTCTACGAATACCACACCGACTTTTGTTGCAAAATCCACTTTGAATCCGGCTACTTATCAGGAAGATTCTACCCTGAATTATACCCTGACTTACAGTGATGCCGATCTGAAAGATTATGAAGATGTCATGACGGGTTTAAGCGATACATGCATCAAAATCAACATTCATTATTCACAGAAACTGCTGGATACCAAAGGCGGCACAGTATCGGATCTTGGATTTATCAAATTTACCTATTCATGATATTCCCCTGAGAGTGATTGCTCCCCGGAAAGAAGAGTTCCGGGGAGCAATCTACCCTAAAGTCTGAAGTGAAATGTCGGACGTTTGCAGAATCTGATTTTCTGATAATCAGAGAGCGGTCTGTCAATGATACCTGTTTTTGATACGAATTGCTGAAAATGAAGATGGTATAACCGGGACTGTCAGATGAGATGATATTGATTTATGAGAAATAGTCTCTTTGATTTTCCTGAACATACTTGTTCCGGTCGGACAGAAGGAATCGTATGAAAAATGGTTATCAGCCTGAGCGAAGAAGCCGATAGTTGTTGCCGCAAAAAGTCTCTGTGTTCTGTCAGCTCATTCAGGTGGGATGGCTTTTGAACCTTGGATCCTATTGAAGTGTCTGTCTTGCAGTCAGAAAAAATTATTTCAGTGATGAAAGGAGAAATCATATGAATAAGAAAACTCTGATCCTCGTGATGGCGATGGCGCTGTCGATGACAGCGATCGGCTGCAGCGTGGAGAAAAACGGGATGGCACAGGAATCTTCCGGGAAAACGGTGGTGGCTTCAAAAGATCAAGCGGAAAGCTCCGCTTCGGAGAGCAGTCAGTCAGAAAGCGTGGATGAAAGCACTTCTGAGAGTTCATCTGAGGAATTGTCGGGTTTTTCCGGAACGGAAAGCAGTGTGGAATCTTCTGCCACGATCAGCCGCAGTGAAAAACTAAAAAGTGATTTTGCCGCGCTGCTTGCCAAAAAGAAGGAATTACAGGAAGGAATCTTATTTGCCAAGCAAAAAGTTTCCCAAAATGAAAACGCGGTTACGGTAAACTATACCTTGCCGTACTATTATTGTGATGCTGTGATCAAAGATATTAATCATGACGGCGAATATGAGATGATAGTAAAATATATCATGACGATGACTGGCGGAGTTTATTTCGACAGCTTTACCAGTGAGAACACCAGTACGATTAAGTCGCATTATTCGGTTGTGTATGATCTTTATACGGTTCATGACGGTAAGGCGGTTTCCTGTGATTATCTGGATATTCAGAAGAGTACAGCATTTGTTTCTCAATGGTAAGGAGGAAATGAATATGAAACATTATAAAAAAATTTTAGTGATCGGTTTGGCAGTGATGATCACCTCAACCGTATCGATCGTTAACGGACTGTTTCCGGTCAATGCGGCAGTGGAGGAAAGAAATTCAGAGGTTCTGAGCATTTCCGGGGGAACCGGAAAACATACCCGGTTTTATTATGATAATACAACCAAACAGATTTCTATTCTGGCAGGCGACTTTACCGGAGCATTATCAGAGAATTATTATGTTTATATGTATCATCTGAATGAGGACGGAAAGGCAGAACTGGATCATAAATATCATTTTAATGATTATGCTAATACGGAGAAAAATTATTATCTGGATGAGCAGCCGTGTCAGTGGAGTGATCTGGTGGATACCTATGAAAATTTCGAGAACGGAAAGACAAAACTGGAAGTGGAAAATAATAACAGCGATTTCTGGGGCGATTTTGATTGCATAGAATCCTTTACCGAAACACATACGAATCTCCAAAAACACTCTGTGACAGTGGGCAGTCAAATAGAATTATCAAACCATGTGGTTCTGAACCATGATGATATCAGAGACGAAACCGTGAAGCTGATCTGGGAAAGTACCCAGCCCAAAATAGCATCCGTTTCTGAGAACGGAACCGTTACCGGCATCAAGGATGGCTCCTGTATCGTCAGAGCAAGGCTGGAAGGTACAGAACTGTTCAGCGCGGAATATCAGATATTTGTAGAAAAAGAGAATGAGGATTCATAAAGCGTTATGGAAGGTGAGAAGTTATGAAAAGACTGAAAATACTGGTAAGTGCGTTATTACTGTCCGCACTTTTTCTGTCAGGATGCCAGGGTACATCCGATTCTGTGTCAGATTCCCAGAATAAGGTTTCTCTCAGGAGTCAACAGGAAAGCAGTCAGGTAGAAAGCGCGGATGATACCGCTGAGCAGTCCGCCACAGCCGGAAAAGACAGTGCCTTAACATCTTCACAGACAGAAGATAAACCGGAGTCTTCTGAGCAGTCAAATGAGCAGTCGAATGAGCAGTCAAATGAGCAGTCAAAAACGGATCAGACATTTGAAAATGAAGTGACTGCGGCTGAGGAACGCTGGCAGAACCTGAATACGGAACTGGAAAAACTGAGACTCTATTGGGAAGATCATTATTCCCATCGTCCCTGTTATCTGTTTGATCTGAATCAAGACGGACATATGGAAATGTTTGTAGGAGCGCCATATTTTCCGGATCCCAATCTGACGGAAGAAAATACCATTTGTGTGCTGGAAAACGATACCGTCAAAGAATATGTCGTAGGTGAATATGTAGGATTGCGATGGAAATCATATGATATCGGGTTCATTCCGCAGAAAGAAAACGGTATTGTGACGGGAATCGATTATGTATATTTCAGAACCCAGTATTCTCCGGCGGTGGGCGATAAATCGCTTTCTTTTCATCGTTTTGAAGGCTTCAGCTTACAGCTTGAAAAGAGATATATTATTTATGAAAAAAGCAACACGGATCAGGGTTGGGATTATTACATTTATGATACTCAGGTGAGTTATTCCGAATTTCAGAGTGATGTGAAACGGAATTATGACCTGATCTTTACCAAGGAAAATCAATTCCAGCCGAATGAAGATACCGGT
>CACYCN010000024.1 GCA_902772895.1 uncultured Ruminococcus sp. | reverse complement strand
ATAGTTGTATTTCAACAGCGGACCGGGATCTCCGAAGAAATAAGAAACAATAATCGTAGTAGTTGCCAGAAAAACGAACAGATTGAGAATCAATGAAGGAATGATATCCCTTCCGGAAAGCTTTGACTTCATCGTACATCACCCTGTCCGATTATATCATATTATGTCGAAATCCACAACCGGTGCATAACGGTTCAGAATCGTTCTGACACTCGTTCTGACACTCTTTCTGACTTTCACCCTGTTCTTTTTTCATATGGTCAATTAAAAAATGATTTGAAAATGATTTGTCAGAAATCCATCAAACCAAGCCGTTTGAGTTCTTCGAAATCTGTGTCATCGGCGAAAGACTCATTGGGGATATGGATTGACTTTTGTGAAGTCAGTAAGGACTTACTTCCCGAAGTTCGACTTTTTGAATAATATTACTAAATATTATCGTGAAATACCGTAATTATCACTTCTGTTCAAGCGACGAAATTTGTTGTATAATAGAATGGTATGTCTATTTCATACGGAACGAAATGTTCCTGCCTTTTATCAGTTTATGCGCCTGTTTATTACTGCATTCTGAGCCTTTCAGAGCTCAGTGTTGTCAGAACCGCAACTATGCGGATCCGGGGATCCATGCCCCGGAGGAGAGAAGGAGAGAGAGAAGAAAATGAGGCTGCATGGTGTAAGAGTGCCGCATCGAAAGAATACGGCGAAGATGAGTCCGGTACGGATTCCGATACCGGAGACGGTAACCATTCCGATGCTGATGCATATCGGAAAACCGGCAAAGGTCGTTGTAAAAAAAGGTGACACCGTTAAAGTTGGTCAGCTGATCGGAGAAGCGGATGGGATGCTGTCCTCCGATGTCCACGCCAGCGTATCGGGAACGGTACTGAAAATCGAACAACGATTGGCATCCGGCGGTCAGAAAGTAGACTGCGTTACCATCCGGTCCGACGGAAAACAGGAACTCTGTGAACAGATCAGCCCTCCGGAAGTGACCGATTATAAAAGTTTTGTCAATGCTTTGAAGCATAGCGGCATTGTAGGACTGGGAGGCGCCGGATTCCCGACCTTTGTCAAACTGAGCGTCCGTGACCTTTCAAAAATCGAAGCCGTGATCATCAATGCGGCAGAATGCGAACCGTATATCACATCCGATACACGAACCATTATTGATCAGAAGCATTCTGTCCTCAGAGGCATTGAAGCTCTGCAAAAATATATGAACGTAAAACGCTTCATTGTTGGTATCGAGAAAAACAAAGGGGAAGCGATTGCCGTATTCCGCAGAATCGCCGCCCGAACCAAAGGAGTAGAAATCAAGGTATTGCCGTCCATTTATCCCCAAGGCGGCGAAAAGGTACTGATCTACCACATTCTGAAACGTATCGTACCCAAAAAGGGACATCCGCTTGATGTCGGAGCCATTGTCCTGAATGTAACGACACTGGCAAACATCGCCGACTTTCTGCAAACAGGCGTACCGCTGGTGGAAAAATGTATCACCGTTGACGGTTCAGCCATAAAGAATCCCCAAAACGTGATCGCACCGATCGGCACATCCCTGCAATATCTTGCGGAAAGTGCCGGAGGTTTCCGGCAGGAACCGGCAAAAGTCCTGTATGGCGGACCGATGATGGGAATCAGTGTACCGTCACTGGAGGAACCCGTACTGAAAAATACCAATGCGGTGATCTATCTGAACGAGAAAGATGCCTCACCGCCCAGAACTACCCCTTGTATCTCGTGCGGAGAATGTATCCGTCATTGTCCGTTCCGGCTGGATCCACGGGAGATCTGCCGTTCTTATCAGCGCCGGGATACCGAAGCACTGGCACATCTGCAGGTAGATATCTGTATGGAATGTGGCTGTTGTTCGTATGTATGTCCTGCCAACCGTCCTCTGGTGCAGACAAATAAGCTGGCAAAACTGCTGCTCCGGGATGCGAGAAATCAAAAAAAGGAGGCTGAATCATGAGTCAGCTGACGGCGTCCGTGTCGCCCCATTTACATCGGAAACGAACGACCCGGACGATCATGTTGGATGTCATTATTGCGCTGCTGCCGGCAGCGGTGGCTTCCGTTGTGATATTCGGCTGGAGAAGTCTGGCAGTCATCGGGGTATGTATTGCCGGATGTGTCCTGTCCGAACTGTGTTTTGAAAAGCTTTGCAAAAAGGAGGTCACGATCGGTGACCTCTCTGCCGTCGTCACAGGAATGCTGCTGGCATATAACCTGCCGGTAAGTATTCCGTTATGGCAGGCAACTTTAGGCAGTGTCATTGCCATTGTCGTCGTCAAACAGATTTTCGGCGGCATCGGTCAGAACTTTGCCAACCCCGCTATTACCGCACGTATTGTGCTGATGATAGCGTTTTCCGGATCCATGACATCATGGGTCTTTCCGCACTCCTCAGCGGATGTGGTGTCTTCAGCCACACCGCTGGTAGCATACGCTAAAAACTATGTTAAGGAAATGCCGTCCTATTTTCAACTGCTGTTAGGCGATCATGCCGGCTGTCTGGGAGAGACCTGTGCGCTGGCACTGCTGGCAGGCGGAGTATATCTGCTGATCCGACGGGTCATCAGTTGGCATACGCCTGTCTTTTTCATCGGAACCGTAGCGCTGTTTTCATATCTTAACGGGGTAGATCCGCTCTATCAGGTACTTTCGGGAGGCTTACTGTTAGGTGCCATCTTTATGGCGACAGACTATGCCACTTCCCCTCATACCAAACTCGGTAAAGTCATTTTCGGCATCGGCTGCGGACTGATCACCGTATTGATCCGTTTCTGGGGAAATCTGCCCGAAGGCGTTTCCTTCTCGATCCTGATTATGAATATTTTCACCCCTTACATCCAGAAACTGACCCGGCGTAAACCTCTGACAGGAGGTGGCGAGCTGTGAAAGACATCCTGAAACCTATTCTGGTATTGGCTTCGATCTGTCTGGTCGTCACAGCGATGCTGGCTTTTGTCAACGGTCTGACCCATCCGGTGATTCTGGCAGCAGAGGAAAAAGCGGCAGCCGCTGCCAAAAGCGAAGTACTCACGGAAGCGGCTTCCTTTGAAGAAATCAGGTTGGACAATCTTCCCAACGGCGTCATAGAAATCGATAAGGGAAGCGATAACAGCGGCTATGTCGTTATCACACAGGTCAAGGGCTATGGCGGCGATCTGCGGATCATCTGCGGAATCCGTCCTGACGGTACCATTGAAGCCGTCAAAACACTTTCCCATAACGAAACCACCGGCGTCGGTACCAAAGCCGTGGATAATCATTCCGGCTATCGTGACCGGTTTGTCGGTAAGACGGCAAAGAATTATCAGAAAGTAGACACCATCTCAGGCGCTACCATTTCCTCGACAGCTTATCAGAAAGCCATCGGACTGGCATTCAGCGCTTATCAGGCGGCAAAGGAGGCGGGAATGTGAAGACCCTGCAGCATTTTTCCAAAGGAATTATCAAGGAAAATCCGGTTTTAGTGCTGGTTCTGGGCACCTGTCCCACCCTTGCCACCTCTACCAGCGTCCTCAATGCACTGGGTATGGGAGCGGCTGCCACTATCGTCCTGTTCTTTTCGAATATCCTGATCTCCGCCCTGCGAAAGGTCATTCCCGATAAAGTTAGAATTCCCTGTTATATCGTTCTGATCGCCGGATTGGTCACGGCAGTACAGATGTTGGTCAAGGCATATGCGCCGGATCTGGATCAGGCATTGGGAATTTATCTGCCGCTGATCGTCGTGAACTGTATCATTCTGGGCAGAGCGGAAATGTTTGCCAGTAAAAACAGAGTCTTTGATTCCGCACTGGATGCGCTGGGCATGGGCGTCGGATTTACACTGGCACTGTTCCTGATGGCAACCATCCGTGAAGTCTTCGGCAACGGTACCTTCTGCGGTATGGAAATTCCCGTTCTTGCCGACAATCATATTTCGATTCTGACAATGGCGCCGGGCGGATTTTTTGTATTCGGTATCCTGATTGCCGCCGTCAATAAATTCGGTAAGCATAAGCCCCGGAAAAAAGATTTTGGCTGTGCCGGCTGTCCTCATTCCGAGGTCTGCGGCAAAGGTACCTGTCCTTCCGGAAAGGAGGCGGCTGACAAATGACCAGGTTCATTATCATCCTCCTGTCGGCAGTGTTTATCAATAACTATGTCTTATCCCGGTTTTTAGGCATCTGTCCGTTTCTGGGCGTTTCCAAAAAGCTGAATTCCGCAACCGGCATGAGTCTTGCCGTTATCTTTGTCATGCTGATGGCAACCGCTGTCACCTGGCCGATCCAGAACTATCTGCTGACACCCTATGATCTGGGCTATCTGCAGACGATCGTCTTTATCTTAGTCATCGCCGCACTGGTACAATTAGTCGAAATCGTTCTGAAACGTTTCCTTCCTTCCCTGCACCGGTCGCTGGGTGTTTATCTGCCGCTGATTACTACGAACTGCGCCGTTCTGGGTGTCACCATCCTGAACATTGACGAAGGCTATACATTTTGGGAAGCAATGGTCAATTCTCTGGGCAGCGGACTGGGTTTCTTTCTGGCGATGGTCATGTTTTCCGGTGTGCGTTCCACCATTGAGGAACGCAATATCCCCAAAAGCTTCCGTGGTCTGCCCGTCACACTGATTGCTGCCTCCATTACATCACTGGCATTTATGGGTTTTGGCGGCGTCATTGAAAACCTGTTCGGCTAAGGGAGGAGTTCAAATGGAAATCGAACCGATTTTAACGGCAGTGATTCCGGTTGTCATCATCGGAATCATCTGCGGTACGATACTTGTCATCGCCTCCAGGCTGATGGCAGTCAAGGAAGATGAACGTTTTCCGACCATCCGGGCATGTCTGCCGGGTGCCAACTGCGGCGCCTGCGGCTATGCCGGATGTGACGGTTATGCCAAGGCACTCTGTGAAAAGCCCGGCACACCCACAAATCTGTGTGTACCGGGAGCGGACAGTGTTTCCCGTCAGCTGAGTGAACTGTTAGGAGTAGAATTTGCCGATGTCATCGAACAGGTTGCGGTAGTACACTGTTCCGGCGACTGTTCCAGAACAAAAGATAAAATGAATTATCAGGGACTGCAGAGCTGTCAGGGAGTAAAACTGCTCTATGGCGGCAAAGGCAGCTGCAGCTATGGCTGTATCGGCATGGGAGACTGCGCCAAGGTCTGTCCCCAGAATGCTATCTGCATCACAGACGGCATTGCCCGTATCAATCAGCGTACCTGTATCGGCTGCGGTCTCTGTGCCAAAGCCTGCCCGAATCATCTGATTTCACTGGTTTCGGATGTAGAAAGGGTAATTGTTACCTGCAGCAATCAGGATAAGGGTGCCATAACCCGCAAGGTCTGCACCAACGGCTGTATCGGCTGCAAAAAATGCGAACGCGTCTGTCCGAAAGGCGCCATCCGTGTGATCGACAATGTTGCGGTAATCGACTATGAAAAGTGTCAGAACTGCCCCGACTTTGGCATCTGCGCCAAAAACTGCACCACCGGCTGTATCATGATCTCCGACCTCAGCGGTCTCCACCGCCTCACCCCAGGGGGGACTTTCAAGTGAAAGTCCCCCCTGGACCCCCGAAAGCTGTGCT
>CACYCN010000023.1 GCA_902772895.1 uncultured Ruminococcus sp. | reverse complement strand
CGTATCGAAGTGGTCATAACGAGAACGACTCGAAATCGTTTGATCGGTGATGAGCCGGTCCGAGGGTTCGAATCCCTCCGTCTCCGTGTTATCAGAAAGCTCTTAAAGGAAATTTTCCGTTTAAGAGCTTTTTGTATTATCTATCGGACGAGCATCAACCGGTCAACAGGAAGAAAGGAGCATCAGCGATGAGTTTACGGGATGATTGGAAGAATGCCGGAAAGGGACTGGGCAAATCCTTTGCGGAAATGGGCGTTTCGATCGTTAAGTCCGTACAGGTCGGAATGGATAAGGCGGACGGCAAGGAACCGCCACAGGATACCGGTCTCCGGGAAAGCTGGAAAGAAGTCGGTCATAGCTTTGGAGAAACCGGGAAGTCTCTGGGAAAAGCCGCCGCCGGAACTGTCAGAAAAGTGGAACAGCAGGTCAATGAGCATAGGGAGAATGTTCCGCCCGATCCGCCGGAATCCAACGATTGAAATCGGATACGGGAAAACTTTGGTCAGTCATTTGTCCGGCGTATCTGTAAAATGATAACAGGGAGGATGTTTCTGTTTTGGAAATATCTTCCCTGTTTTCCGATCCGGCGGGATTGTTGAGATTTATTTTATTATATTTTAATTGATATTTTATTTATATTATTTATATTAATGTAAGCTTTGTAGTTTCTGTCAGTCAGGCATTTTCCGGATGATCTTGGGGTTCATAGGAGAACGGAAATGAAAAAAGAAACAGACTCTCAAAAAATTCAAAAAATATTGATAATAATGAACTTTTGACCTGCTTTCAGCGTCTTTATTCATAGAGGATCAAGATCAAAAGCTTTAACCGGGATCGATAGCGTCCTCACATTATTGTTCCCGGCGACAGAGAATCTTGTTCCGTTCTCTTTGCGTCGGGATACGGCAACGGAAGCTCCTTGTATTTCAGGATACAGGGAGCTTTTGTTGTGGGGATCTGTCTGATGATAAGAGATGATTCCGGAAATGTGGTTTTGTCAAATCTGACAGTCGAAATTCACCTGTTGTGAAGAAACAGATGAAAAATGCATGAAAATCTCGTGGTAACGGATTGAATTTGTCGTCAGAATGTGATATAATCTTAAACAGAAAAGTGTTTTTTAGGCAATTTCACATTACGGCGTATGCGTTCAGTCATGCGCCAAAGAGGAAACGAAGATTGATCTTTTGCGGATGCCGGAGACGCTGCTTCCGGCAGGGATGACCAATCGGATTTCTGAGAAAAAAGAAAGGGTGAAGAACATGATAAAAGCGGAAAACACAAAAACCGGCATAAAGAAGCGACGAATCGCAACAGCCGTCGGAGTCCTGATGATGACGGCGCTCTTTGTTGTCGGGATAGCGGCAGGTGTCGGGCAGAAGAGAGCCGGTGAGGTATTGACGGATCCTTCTGCAGGAAAGAGCGGCGTGATGCTGCCGTCGGAGGAACAGAGCAGTGTCAGTATTTATGCCGAGGAGCAAGGGCTGATTGCCGGCATGAGCGCAGGTTCCGAAATGAAAATGACGCCGCTGACGGCAGGCGATTTCAATACCAGTGTGGTATCGGTAGGCGTCAAAGGACATTACTATGCCAACATTCAGGAGGCGCTGGACAGGATCAATGCGATCCGATGGGAAGCCTGTCAGGAAGGCATCCGCAATCCTGCCGATCCTACCCGGAGTCTGACCGTGAATGATTATCGACCGGTCAGGTGGTCATCGGCGCTGGAAAAAGAAGCCAGACAGCGTGCGGCAGAGGCGTCTCTGATGACCGGTCATATCCGTCCCAACGGACAAAGCTGCTGGACGTTGATTCAGCCCAATGACATAGAAACTTATGAAGTGCTGGCATGGAACCAGACGGAAGATCTTGTCAGAGGTGTGGATCAGTTCTATGAAGAGAAGAATGACTGGGTCTATCAGACCGGCAACGAATCCGGACACTATATGGCGATCATCGATCCGACCAATACGCATGTCGGTCTGGGCGGTTTCTATTCCGGCGAGAACGGATTGTTCCCGTCTGCCATGTGCGGGCGTTTTGCCAGAACCGGTGCGTCATTGGATGGCACTTACGGCACTTCGACCAGTGAGATGATCGTTCCGATTAAGATCAAGAGCAGTTATCTCGGACAGCAATATGTGACAACAACCAAAAATTCCACAGGACCGGTTATGATCGGAACGACCACTACCTTTGAAATGTGGTCCCGGACTTCGATCAACGGCGGTTCGGGAAAGATCTTCTATTATGACGCTTCGTGGACCAGCAGTAATACCGGTGTTGCAACGGTGAAAAACGGTAAAGTAACGGCGGTGGCAAAAGGAAAAACCACACTGAAAGCCCAATCGGCTTGCGGCGTATATGCAGCGATCGTGCTGGAAGTCATTCCGCTTTCGGTGACGGTTTCCTTTGAAAGCACTGCGATGTCGATGGAAAAAGGCGAATCGAAATATCTGGAAACCACCATAATGCCGGAGGAGGCGCCCGATAAGACTCTGAAATGGACAACCTCCAACAGTTCGGTGGCAACTGTCAGTTCCCAGGGTAAAGTGACGGCGGTAAATATCGGAACAACGAAAATATCCGTTACAACCGTCACCGGCAAAAAGGCGACTTGTATTGTAACGGTCACCGTACCGCCGGCAAAAATTACACTGGATCGGACAGAGACAGAACTTGGTGTAGGAGAGGTATTCCAGCTGACGGCGACTCTTCCGCCGTATAGTACGGAAAAACCGATCACATGGACCAGCAGTAACAGGACTGCCGTAACGGTCAAAGACGGTAAACTGACGGCCAATAAGATCGGTACCGCTGTGATTACTGCCAAGACCTATAACGGAAAAACAGCCACCTGTCAGATTACGGTGAAATCGGCGCCGACTAAGATCAGTCTCAACCGTGCCAGACGGAATCTGGGGTTAGGCGAGACGGATCAGCTGATCGCCACACTGCCGACGAATACGGCGTCCGGCAAGATTGTCTGGACCAGCAGTAACACGGATGTGGCAACGGTTACGGATACGGGTAAAGTGACCTGTAAAGCGATCGGACGTTCCGCCATTTCCGTCAAGACCTATAATGGTATGAAGGCGACCTGTATAGTGGTAGTATATGAAGCGCCTTCAGGTATTGAAATGAAAGAACCGGCAAAGGCGATCGGTATCGGAGAGTACTATGTATTGGAAACCATTCTGCCGGAAGATACGGCATCGGGAAATATGAAATGGACTTCCGGTAACAGCAACGTAGTGACGGTTACCAGTCTGGGCCGTCTCAGAGGAAGAAAAGCCGGTAAGGCAACGGTCACTGTCAGGACCTTCAACGGAAAAACCGCTTCCTGTAATGTCACTGTGATGGAGGCGCCGGACAGTGTCACACTGAATGAAACGGAAAGGACACTTGGTCTGGAAGAAGTATGTTATCTGACGGCATCCATTCCGGTTGACAGCGTATCGGCTTCCATGACATGGACGTCGGATCATGAAGAAGTCGCTACCGTTACATCGGACGGTAAAGTCAAAGCCGTAGGACTTGGCAAGGCCGACGTGACAGTCAGAACATTCAACGGTAAGACAGCCACCTGTCATCTGACAGTCAAAGCGGCGCCCACTGCGGTATCGCTGGATATGAAACAGTTAACGACAGGTGTCGGAGAAGAAACGACCCTGAAAGCGACTCTTTCCAAGAACAGCGCATCCGGTCTGACATGGACTTCCAGTGATGAAACGATCGTGCGTGTGGAGAACGGAAAGGTCACTGCCTTACAGGAAGGAATGTCTACGGTTACGGTACGTACTTTCAATGGTTTGCGGTCCTCCTGCAAAGTTTCGGTCAAAGCGGCTCCGCAGACGATCGAGATTCTCCCGGGAGAATGCACGCTGGGTGTGGGTGAGACCATAACATTGGAGACGAAACTGTCGGAGCGGTCTGCGTCCAATCGTGTGACATGGAGTACCAGCGATTCCGGAATCGCGTCTGTGAAATCCGGAACCGTGACCGCAAAAGCGACCGGTACGGTATTTATCAATGCGGTCACTTATAACGGATGCAGGGCAAGTTGTCTGGTTACGGTCAAAAAGGCGCCGGACAGTCTGACTCTCAGCAATACCGAACAGATCCTTGGAGAAGGAGAAAGTGCTGTACTGACGGCAAGTGTTCCGGAAGACAGCGCATCGGCTATTTCCTGGTCATCGGAAAATGAAGAAGTTGTCACCGTCAAAGACGGTGTTCTGAAAGCGGTTCAGACAGGAACTGCCGTTGTGACGGCATCGACTTATAACGGTGTTACGGCGCAATGTACGGTGACGGTCAAGATGGCTCCGACAGAAGTAATTCTGTTTGAGAAGCGTATGACGGTGGGTGTGGGAGAAACCGCCGTTCTGAAACCGACTTTATCCAGAGGCAGTGCTTCTGCGCTGACCTGGACTTCCGGAGACAGTTCGATCGTTTCCGTAGAAGACGGCACGATCAAGGCATTACAGGAAGGTACGGCGGTGATTACCGTCAAAACCTATAATAACTGTCGGGCAACCTGTACCGTAGTGGTACGTCAGGCGCCGGAATCGGTCGCAGTCAGTGAAACCGATTGTATTCTGGGTGTTGGCGAGACAAAACAACTGTCAATGATTCTGCCGGAGAACAGCGCCGCTGCGAAGGTCTATTGGATCTCCTCCAATTCCAAAGTGGTAACGGTAAAGGATGGTTTACTCACTGCCAAAGGAAAGGGCAGTACATCCGTTGTTCTGAAAACCTATAACGGCAAACGCGCGGTATGTAAGGTAATTGTAAGAGCCGCCCCGAAGACCGTTACACTCAATGCCAAAACCAAAACGCTGGGCGAGGGAGAAAGTGCGGAACTGACCGCTACACTGACTGCCGGCAGCGCATCGGCAATCGAATGGTCCTCTGATAACAGCGAGATCGTCAGCGTCAGGGACGGTAAGATCAAAGCGCTCCAACAGGGAAAAGCCGTAATTACCGTCAGAACCTTCAATCAGCTGACCGCAAGCTGTACGGTAACGGTAAAGATGATGCCCAGTACGATCACATTGTCGGAAAGCAGAATTGTGTTGGGTGTCGGTGAGAAATTTACGTTGAAATCCACTTTATCCCGTGGCAGCGCTTCCGCCGTCAACTGGTCCGCCGGCAATGAAGAGGTTATTTCCGTGGCAAACGGAACAGTAACCGCCTTACAGGAAGGTGTGACGACCGTCAGCGCCAGAACTTTCAATAATCTGAAAGCTACCTGTACGGTCGTTGTCCAGGCAGCGCCGGAATCCGTTTCACTGGATCCGGACTCCTATGTACTTGGCGTTGGTCAGACCTATCAATTAAAGGCGATCCTTTCCGAAGGCAGCGCCGCTTCCAAGATTTACTGGATCACTTCTGACAGCAGTGTGGTAACGGTAAAGGACGGTCTGATGACGGCAGTCAAAGAGGGTACTGCCCAAATTACAGTCAAGACTTATAACGGGAAACGTTTTGTCGGGAATGTTGAGGTAAAATCCGCGCCGGATTGGATGCAGCTGAACCGTACATACTTGGAGATGGGTATCGGTGAGAGATTTCAGCTGGTAGCCGAAATTCCGGAATGGAGCGCCTCGCCGATTACATGGTTCTCCAGTGACAGTGAAATTGTCAAGGTTTCTAACGGCAAACTGAGTGCCCTGGCAGAAGGTTCCGCCGTCATTACGGCGCAGACTTATAACGGTATGGTCATGGACTGCATGGTGATCGTTAAGGCGGCGCCGGAGAAAGTGACACTCAGTGAAAGCAAAGTGATCATGGGTATAGGCGAACAATTCCTTCTGAACGCAACACTTCCGGAGGGGACCGCTTCGGCGCTGACATGGTCAACCAGTAACAGTGAAGTGGCAGTTCTCGATACCGGCAACTTTAGCGCTGAACAGGATCGCAGTATCTGGATCATCGGACAGCAGGAAGGAACGGCATTGGTTTCTGCCAAAGCGTTCAACGGTGAAAAAGGTTCCTGTTCCGTCATTGTCCGTCCCGCTCCCACAGAACTGACACTGAATGCCGAAGCGCTGACGCTTGGTGTGGGTGATACCTATCAGTTAGCGGCATCGGTTCAGAAGGGTGGGGCAATCGGTCGTCTGAACTGGTACAGTGATGATCCGAGATGTGTATCGGTAGATGAAAACGGTAAGCTGAACATTTATCGGGAAGGTACGGCAACGATCAGTGTTTCTACCTATAACGGTCTGACGGCACGATGTGTTGTAACAGCCGGCGAAGCGCCCGATCAGATCACACTCAGCCGCACTTCCCTTGAAATGGGAATCGGTGAGAAATATCAGTTGGAAGTATCTCTTACGGACGGCGTAGTTTCAGCGATCACCTGGACAACCAGTGACAGCGATATTGTTACGGTAAGTGATGGCAAACTGACTGCCGTTGCCGAAGGTACAGCCGTGATTACCGCAGCGACTTATAACGGTCTGACAGCTGACTGTTATGTTACCGTCAAACCGGCGCCGGAACAACTGGCCCTCAGTGAAAGCAAGCTGATTCTTGGTGTAGGAGAAACCTCTGTCCTGACAGCCGTTTTCCCGGAGGAATTTGCTTCCGCTCTGACATGGACGACCAGTAACAGTGATGTCGTCAGCATCAGTACAGAGAGTGCCGCAGCGATACAGGATCGCACCGTATATCTGGTTGCCAATCAGACAGGTACGTCATTGATTACTGTCAGAACTTACAGTGGTGTAAAGGCTACCTGTTCTGTCATTGTCCGTCCGGCACCCACAGAACTGACACTGAATGCCGAAACGCTGACGCTTGGTGTGGGTGATACCTATCAGTTAGCGGCATCGGTTGATAAGGGTGCGGCAATCGGTCGTCTGAACTGGTACAGTGATGATCCGAGATGTGTATCGGTAGATGAAAACGGTAAGCTGTACATTTATCGGGAAGGTGCGGCAACGATCACCGTTACTACCTATAACGGTCTGATGGCACGATGTGTTGTAACAGCCGGCAAGGCGCCCGATCAGATCACACTCAACCGCACTTCTCTTGAAATGGGAATCGGTGAGAAATATCAGTTGGAAGTATCGCTTGCGGAGGGTGTTTTCTCAGCGATCACCTGGATAACCAGTGACAGCGATATTGTTACGGTAAGCAGCGGCAAACTGACTGCAGTCGCCGAAGGTACAGCCGTGATTACCGCAGCGACTTATAACGGTCTGACAGCAGACTGTTATGTCACCGTCAGACCGGCGCCGGAAGAACTGACGCTCCGTCAGACGAGAGTTGTCATTGGCGTAGGCGAGTTGGTTACGCTTGAGGCAGACGTAACGGAAGGTACGGCTTCCTCCTATACCTGGACCAGCGGTAACAGTGATATTGCGGTTCTTGATGCGCCAAGTTATACACCGGATCAGGGACATAATATGGTTATTATCGGACAGCAGGAAGGTAATACCGTTATCACGATCAAGACATTTAACGGTCTGAGAGCCGCCTGTGTTGTCGTGGTACGCGCCGCTCCGGCAGAAGTTTCTGTCAATGAAAACGAAGTGACACTGGGAGTGGGTGAAACAAGACAGCTTTCCGCTGTGATAGAAAAGACCAGCGCTTCTTATCAGCTGAATTGGATTTCGGATGACGAAAATGTGGTCAGTGTTGCGGACGGACTTCTGACCGCTACCGGAACCGGCAGCGCTACGGTTACGGTAACGACTTATAACGGACTGAGAGCCTTCTGTTTTGTGACTGTCAAAGAAGCACCGACACAGTTACTGCTGACCAAAACCTCAAGACGGATGGGTATCGGTGAAAAATATCAGTTGGAGTATTATCTTGCCGGCAACAGCGCATCGGCAATTACATGGACTTCCGGTGACAGCAGTATCGTAACGGTAAAGGACGGAAAGATCACGGCGGTACAGACCGGCAGGACAGATGTGACCGCCGAAACATATAACGGACTGAAGGCCGTGTGTCATGTGGAGGTAGGGGAAGCGCCTTCCGAAGTAGCACTGAGTGAAACCAGAATGGTGATCGGTGTGGGAGAAAAAGTAACACTGTCTGCGATTCTTCCGGAGGGAGCCGCATCCGCTCTGACATGGACAAGTTCTGATGCCGGAATTGCCACGATCGTTCCCGGACTGCTTCCCACGGATGATACGGATGGGGGCTTTGTCTCGACAGACAGGGACGATCAGGTAATGGTGATCGGTCAGACAACCGGTGTCAGCATCATTACGGTCAAGACGTTCAATGGCCAGCGGGCCACCTGTACCGTGATCGTCCGTGCAGAACCGGATTCCGTGTCACTGGATCAGCAGGAAGTTACCTTATCCTTGGGTGACACCTTACAGCTTACGGCGGTATTGCCGAAGAATACGGCTTCTTACCGTCTGAAATGGTATTCCGATGATGAAAGCGTTGCCGTTGTGGATAACGGAACCGTGATTGCTCACGGGATCGGTATCTGTGAAGTATCCGTTGTCACTTATAACGGTCAGACCGCATCCTGTCTGATTACCGTTACATGAACCGTTTTTCAGAAATGTTGATATACGGAAGCGTATCATAGGTGAATGTGCCGGAGTGTTTTCTCCGGCATGACATGGTCGATCAGAAAGCACAGGGGAGACTTTTCCAAAAAGTCTCCCCTGAAATTGTTGACAAAAAAACCTGTTTGTTATACAATTGTTTTATGTGTTATAACATCTCGCAGGATCGGAAAACGATTCGGAAAGGACTAAGATCATGATTACTTTTGAAGCAAAAATCAGAGAGCAGACCGTAAAAATGTATGCCGACCTTCCTTTGAAAAATGCTGCCGGTGCGATTTTTAAAGTGCTGATGCAGGTCAGTCAGAAAACCAATATTTTCAATAATAAATTCGTACTTTGTTTCGGATGGGGATTTTTCTTCCTCAGAGAAAGAGAAGACGAAGAGGGCAATAAATTCTGGCTGGTTGAATCCACGGACTTCGATAAGGACCCGCTGAAAAACCGTACGGAAAATGTCACCGCTTCCCTGATCATCCAGAATATGCAGATGGAAACGGTTCAGGTAGCCAAGGTTCAGCCGGAAGCGGTTACCATGAGAGATACCCTTCTGGTACTGAAGGAAGCAATGAATGCTTCGGATGTCTATATGAGCCGTAACGATAAGACCAAGGACGGTGATTCCGGCTGGTACTTCGGATTACTGGATGACCCGAATGAAGAAAATCACAGTCCGGATGATTATGTGCGTGTACCGACGTTCTATCTGATGAAGATCCGTTCGGAAGCGCTGCGTGTTTTACAGCTGCCGGTGGGTACGGTTGCTGTTTTCCATGATAATCAGATGACGGCATTGGTTGACGCAGACGATCAGCCCATGAAGTTTACCACAGAAGAAGAAAGAAGAAAACTGGGCGAAAAACAGCGTGCGGAATTTGAAGCGCAGGTTGCGGAAGCGCAGAAAAGAGCCAAGGCTGCTGCGGCTGCCAGAGAAAAGGGAGAGACCCCTGCGGAAACGCAGGATCCCGATATTCCGGAAGGCGCAATTGTCGAGGAAATCGACAGTTCGAAAGAGTAATGCCGGATCGGAGCGATGACCGGAATGTATAAGCTGATCAAACAAAACGGCCATGCCCGCCGCGGCGAACTGCACACGCCTCACGGGACGGTTCAGACCCCGGCATTTATGAATGTTGCCACCTGCGGTGCCATCAAGGGAGCGGTTTCGGCATTGGATCTGAAGGAACTGCGCTGTCAGGTGCAGCTTTGCAATACCTATCATCTGCACCTCAGACCGGGTGATGAAACGGTCCGTCAACTGGGCGGACTGCATCGCTTTACCCGCTGGGACGGTCCCATTCTGACCGACAGCGGCGGTTTTCAGGTGTTTTCCCTGGCAAAACTGCGTAATATCAAAGAAGAAGGCGTTACTTTTGCGTCTCATATCGACGGTCACCGGATATTCATGGGACCGGAAGAAAGTATGACGATTCAGTCCAATCTCGGTTCCACGATTGCCATGGCATTTGATGAGTGTATCGAGAATCCTGCCGAATATCAATATACCAGACGTTCCTGTGACAGGACATTCCGTTGGCTTTGCCGGTGCCGAGATAAAATGCAGGAACTGAATGCCAGAGAAGATGCCGTGAATCCCCGGCAGATGCTGTTCGGGATCAATCAGGGGGCAACCTATGACGATCTGCGGATCGAACATATGCAGCGGATCCGGGAACTGGATCTGGACGGCTATGCGATCGGCGGATTAGCGGTGGGGGAAAGTGCGGAAGAAATGTATCATGTGATCGACGTGGTAGAGGAACATATGCCGGAAGATAAGATCCGTTATCTGATGGGTGTAGGGACGCCGGTCAATATTCTGGAAGCGGTACATCGGGGAATCGATTTATTTGACTGTGTGATGCCGACCCGGAATGCCCGTCATGCCAATATTTTTACATGGAGCGGACGGCGCAATATGATGAATGAACGGTATACCCTGGATGAACTGCCGCTGGATCCTGCCTGTGACTGTCCGGTTTGCCGGAACTTCACAAGGGCATATATCCGTCATTTATTCAAGAGCGGAGAAATGCTGGCAATGCGGTTGTGTGTCATGCATAATATCTGGTTCTTCAATACCCTGATGATGAAGATCCGGGAAGCACTGGACAATGATACGTTCGAAAGCTTTTATCAACAATATCGTCCGATTCTGGACAAACGCTGTACCGACTGAGGTTTCACCGGTACGGTCAGACGGACAGGAATATGACAAATGACAGACGCAGCGCCCTGATAAAAGGTTGCTGCGTCTGTGTTATGAAGGGTTATGAAGGGTTCTGAAGGATAATGAACATAATATTCTTTCAAAATCGCTGATAGACTATCCAATATGACTATTGCAAGAAGAACCGAAACTTGGTATAATAAACTTGTTTTGATATTTGTGGTGCAGTGTTCCGGGCTGTACCGTCAATCGTAAAGAAGGGAAGGAACAGAAAATGAATACATTTTTACTGGATGAAGCTACAGCAGCTGCTTCACAGGCTTCCGGCGGCACTAACGTATGGCAGATGGTTCTGACGATCGGTATCTGGGTGGTTGTGATTGTAGCCGCTTATTTCCTGTTTATTCGTCCGCAGAAGAAGAAACAGAAGCAGGAAGAGGAACTCAGAAACAGTATTGAGATCGGTGATGAAATTACCACGATCGGCGGTATTGTAGGCCGTGTCATTGCGGTTCGTGAAGACGATGAGACGTTTATTGTCGAAACCGGCAGCGATAAAACCAGAATGCGTTTCAAGAAATGGGCGATCGCTTCCGTTGATACTCCTGACAAACAGCCGAAACCCGCAGTTAAGAAAAAAGAAGAAGCCAATGCGGAATATGAACAGGAAAAGAAATCCAAAAAGAATAAAAAGGATAAAGACGAAGAGTAAGTTTCCGTTAAGACCGTGTCGCAGATCGATGCGGTTTTTTTGTTGCCGGAAGTCAGTCAGGGGAAAGAGGAAATGTCCGGAAAAGCAGGTACAATGCCGGAATGGATTTGCAAAATGAAAAGGAGTGTGCTATAATAGGGTCAGATTTTAAAGGTGGATGATAAAGATGGCAGAATTAGTGTATGATAATACCGGCAGACTGATTTTTACCAAAGAAATGAAACGGGAATATACGATATTATTTCCGATGATGGCAAAGATTCATTTCCGGCTGATGAAAAACGTCTTTACGCATTTTGGTTATAAAGTGGAATTATTGGAGACAGAAGGTCCCGAGATCGCTCAGGTAGGACTGAAATACGTGCATAATGACACCTGTTATCCGGCGCTGCTGACGATCGGTCAGTTAATTCATGCCCTGCAGAGCGGGAAATATGACGTGAATAAGACGGCGCTGATGCTGACCCAGACAGGCGGCGGCTGTCGTGCGTCCAACTATATTCATCTGCTGCGCAAGGCACTGGTCAAGGCAGGATTTGAAAATGTACCGGTCGTTTCGCTGAATATGTCGGGTATGGAGAAGAATCCCGGATTTCAGATCACACTGCCGTTGATTCGCAGGATTGCGGCGGCGGGATTATACGGCGATCTGCTGATGAATCTGGATAATCAGGTGAAGCCCTATGAGATCCGTCAGGGAGACAGCGCCAGAATGGTTGTAAAATGGACCAATAATCTGACGGAAATACTGGTACGGGGACACGGCGTCAACCGTAAGGAAATGAAGAAATATCTGGACAGGATCGCGGAAGATTTCAGTAAGATTAAAGTGAAGCGTACCCCGAAGATCAAAGTCGGCGTCGTAGGAGAGATCTATGTGAAATACGCCAGCCTTGGCAATAATAATCTGGAACAGTTTTTATATGATCAGGGCTGTGAGATCAATCTGCCGGGGATTCTGGGATTTGCAATGTTCAAGGTAGATAACCGGATTGAGGACTATAAGCTTTACGGGGGCAGCCGGGTGAAATATATAGCGGTCACCAAACTGATGAACTATCTGGTTGATCTGGAAAACATGGTGATCGACAGCCAGATCAAATACGGTTTCCGTCCCATTACCCGATATGCCCATACCAAAGAACTGGTCAAAGGCGTGATCGGTTATGGCAGTAAGATGGGCGAAGGCTGGCTGCTGACGGGAGAGATGCTGGAACTGGTGGAATGCGGATTTGAAAATATTGTGTGTACCCAGCCCTTCGGCTGTCTGCCGAATCATATCAACGGGAAAGGCATGATCCGTAAGATCAAGGAACGTGACAGCCGGGCGAATATTGTAGCGATCGACTATGACCCCGGTGCGCCGAGAGTCAATCAGGAAAACCGTATCAAGCTGATGTTGGCGGTAGCCAGGGAACAGATGAACAAGGAACTCAGTGAACAGGGAAAAGAGGATGCCGCTTCCGCCAAAACCGCTAAGGTCGTTAAGGTCAAGGCTGTCAAGTCATAAGCGGATGACAGACTTCCGGACGGAAACGGACATGGGATGAGACAAGGTGTGATGCGAGATGAAAAAATGGGAAAAACTTCCCGGACAATTGAAAACCGACGCCGTCAGACCTTATTACGATTTCCTGTCCCATAAGACGGGAAGTCTCATCCTGAAACGAGTCTTTGATCTGATAGCGGGACTGATTCTGTTAGTGATCTGTCTTCCGTTCATGCTGGTCATAGCCGTCTGGGTGAAGTGTGATTCAAGAGGGCCGGTATTTTTCCGTCAGAAACGGGTGACAAGATACGGTCGGGTATTCCGGATCTTCAAATTCCGGACCATGGTGACGGATGCGGAACGGTTAGGGACACAGGTGACGGTAAACCATGACAGCCGTGTGACAAGAGCGGGGAGATTTCTGCGAAAATGCCGGCTGGATGAATTACCGCAGATTTTCAATGTACTGAGCGGTGACATGAGTTTTGTCGGGACAAGACCGGAAGTCGAGCGGTATGTCAATCAATATACGGACGAAATGTATGCCACGCTGTTATTGCCTGCGGGAATCACCTCTCTGGCGAGTATTAAGTATAAGGATGAAGAGAAATTATTGGACGGTGCCGATAATCCGGAAGAAGTTTATGTCAACACCGTACTGCCGCAGAAAATGGAATACAATCTGGAATATATGCATCGCTTCAATTTCTTTTATGACATGAAGCTGATGGTAATGACAGCATTTGCCGTACTCTGAAAACAAGCCCGGAAGCAGTTTCTGAAGACTGTTTCCGGGCTTATTGATTGATTCAGGACGGTTCGGAAGGATCGGGGTCTTTATGGAGTATCTTTTTTTGCCAGGACTTCTGATGACAGTGCGGACATTTCATGTAGCGTGTTCTGTTGATATGGGCAGCCCAGAGTACACTGCGGAATGTCGGAATATATTGGTGTCCGCATCTGGCACATTCGTAATACCCTGCCACCTGTTCAATCCGGATGGCAAAAGGGATACAGATCAGAAACGTGGCGAACCCTATAATCATCAGCAAGACTCTGAGCCAGTCCTGCATCGGAACCAGGGCTGCTATGAAAACCATCGTAAACAAAAATACAGCGGCAAAAATACCGAGTACAATTTCCAGTGACAGCAATCGTTTGTCAGCTAATTCTTTTTGCTGCATCATTTCGAGCAAGTGTTTTTCTGTTTTTTCGTTATAGTTTTCCATCGTAACTACCTCCCCGCTTAATAAATCGTTGACGCTGATCCGGAGTATCTGACACAGCTCCAGCATGAGAGAAGCATCGGGCATGGATTTGCCGGTTTCCCACTTAGACACAGCCCGGTCTGTAATGCCCAGCTTTTCCGCTAACTGCATTTGTGTCAGCTTTTGTTTTTTTCTCCGCTCTGAAATGAATCTGCCGATTTTGATCTGATCCATCGTCTGCCTCCTTTCAAGTCTATTATCCCGCTTTCTGACGCAATCATCCACACACGGTTGGTTGAAGGGGGAGTATTCAACCATTGGTGGAGTATCGTTTTTGTACAATTGGTACCGGAATGATACATGAATGTAAAAATGCCATCGTAAAGCTGATGCGACAGCGAAACGATGGCTGAAATGTCAGAGGGAAGTCATCCCTGTACGTGTGTTTTGAGATAGTCGACCCAGGCGGTGATCCCGTCATTATTGAAATGGAATCCGGCATCCTGTCCGTCAGAACAGTAATCTTCCCGGAGATTTCCCGCCCCGTCATCCATCACGGAAGCGATATCAAGGAAGTAATAGCCTTTTTCTTCACACGCCTGTTTTGCCAGACGGTTATACTCGGCAATATTATCGTTATTGAGATAGTCATCACGGACCTTATCTGCCAGCATAGGGGTTACGGTCTGGATATAGAAGGTAACGTCCGGATTCTTTTCCAGAATATTATCCGTGAATTGCAGCATCGCATTCACAGTAGCTTCCGGACCGCAGAAGCAGATATCATTCATTCCCAGCATAATAAAGACTTTCTTTTTACCGATTTCCTGAATGGCATCCTCTACCATGACCAGTTCGCCTCTGTATTCCGGATGGATCCCGGCATCATCGTCAGTACCTGCCATGACGCTATAGAACCCCATACATTGTTTAGCCAGGAATTCCGCATCGCCGAGTGAGCCGTTTTCCGCATAGTTATAAAGACCTACGGTAATGCTGTCACCGACAAAAACAGCGTCGTCAAACCAGGAAGCATCTACACCTTCCCCGTCTGCGGCGGCTTTGGACGGTTCCTTGTCCTTTGAAGCGTCTTCCGTATCGTCTGTGGAAGATTCTTCTGCGGAGGACTGTTTTGTCTGTATTTCGGAAGGATTTTCTCCTTCGGCAGGCGTCTGGGTATGTTCCGTATGGGAAGAAGTAACGGAAGCCTCTGAGGAAGCGGCGGTATTGTCGGGTGACGAACTGCAGGAAGCGGCGGAGCAAAGCAACAATGCGCTGATCAGTGTCAGCGACAGGATTTTTTTCATCATCATCAACTCAATCTGTATGATTTACAAAAGCAGTGTTAAGACTTAACAAAACTTTTGCCATACAATTATAAAGGGAAATAAAATATCTGTCAAGAGATAATAAGAAAAATAGCGAAAAACATCGTTTTTTCACTCCGGACAGTATAGTCTGTGATCCTGACAGGATCCTCATTCCATTCAAAAATTCCTGTCTGATTGTTCTGACATTCGGATGTATTTTGCGGGAGATGAAGAAAGACGGAATGATTGTATGATTTCAGGAAAGTTTTTCGGGAAAACGCTTGCAAATCACAGGAACATATGATAAAATAACAGTGTTGTTAATCTGCCGGTATGGCGAAATAGGCAGACGCAAGGGACTTAAAATCCCTCGGAGTAACATCCGTACCGGTTCAAGTCCGGTTACCGGCACTGAAAGAAATGGCTTGAAGCCAATGGTTTCAGGTCATTTTTTTATGTCTTCCATGGAGCGGCAGGGACAGACGTCAGAACAGTCATTGATTCTTCCGGTCTGAAAGGGAAGTATCGGGAGAGAAACGATCAATTATATACATATTGTACAAGTATAATTCTATAACGATAAATTGTTTATGAAATCGGATAACTGCGATAAAAAAACAGGCGAAAAACAGGATAAAACAGACAGGAAATGAAAACGGATTTGTATAAAACGCCTAAAATATTTTCGGGGATGGGGGACAGAACAGGATATTCTGGATAAAGTGTGACAAAAAGATAGAACAAAACAGAACAGGGTGATTCAAAAAAATACGGTTGTCCCATAATTTCCAAAGAAAATGTCTTGATTTTTTGGGGAATTCATAGTATAATATCGGTAATGAAACCTGTAAAAGGCTTCAAGTACTATTATTTTTAGGAGGATTTACTATCATGAAAAAGTCAAAGATTCTTGGTATTGCTCTCGCAGCTGCAATGGTTAGCTCCATCGCTGCTACTGCTGCTCTCAGCGCAAGCGCAACTGTAACCAAAGACGGTATCGATGGCGAGACCGTAGGTATCACAGGTTCTTTCTGCAACTGGGGCGACGGTGCTGCTGATGTTCCCATGACCCTGAACAACGGCGTATGGGAAGGCCAGATCCAGATCCCCAACGTAACCGACGATATGCTCGTTGACGCTACTATGGACGACGGTAAGGGCACACAGGTTGCAAGAACCGACATCACCGGCAAGGCTATCACCTTCAAGATCCGTACCAACGGTGACTGGACAAACAGCTGGGGCGATTATGAGCCCGCTTACGAGCGTACATGGAACAGCCAGACCAACTGTGCTGTTGCTGCTGAAGCCGGCAAGCCGCTGACCATCAACGTTAAGCTCGACACCACCAAGCAGGCTGAAGGCGCTACCTTCGAAGCTGACGATCCCGACATCTGGCAGGTATGGGCAGTAACATATGAAGTAGTAGAGTCTGCTCCTGCTGAGGCTCCTGCTACTGAATCTGAAGCTCCGGCTGAAGATTCCGCTGAGGCTCCTGCTGCTGAGTCTGAAGCTCCCGCTCCGGTAGCAACCGGTGACACCACTTCTGCTGTTGCTCTGGTAGCTGTTGTTATCGCTTCTCTGGGCGCTGCTGTAGTAATGACCAAGAAGGCTTCCGCTAAGGACTAATTCTGAGCATTATTTTCTTAAAAATTAAATGGTAATTTTTGAGCCGCCTGTTAAAAGCAGGCGGCTTTTTTTATCAGAATTATTTATCAGAAAAAGAGAGGTGATCATGATGCTGAAAGGAATCGGAGTTTCTGCGGGGATCGGGATCGGGAAAGCGCTGCTGATAGAAGAGCATTCCCTGTCATATACGCCGAAAACGGTTGCGGATACGGCGGAAGAGATCAGGAGGTTTCGCAGTGCGGTAGAAGCATTCAGTAAGAATACAGAGAAACAGGTGGAAGCGTTAAAGGTATCGGCAGGTATCGAAGAAGCGGAGATCATGATGGGACATATCAGTATTGTCAGGGACCCGTTTTTACAGGGAGAGGTAGAGAAACGGATCACAGGAGGCGCCTGTGCGGAAGCGGCATTTGAAAGTATGTGTGATATGTTCATTCAGATTTTTTCGTCAGCGGATGATGATCTCACGAGACAGCGGGCAGCGGATGTCCGTGATGTGAAGACAGGTGTACTGAGTCTGCTGTTAGGAATCAGTGAAGCGAAGATCGGAGATGCGCCGCCGGGGACAGTGATCTGTACGAAAGAACTGACGCCGTCAATGGTAGCGAAGATCAATAAAGAAAACATTGCAGGAATTCTGACGGAAACCGGCGGAACGACTTCCCATAGTGCGATACTGGCAAGAGTGATGGAAATACCGGCAGTCATGAGTGTACCGGATGTGATGAAAACGGTAACGAATGATGAAACGGTGATTGTAGACGGCGGACAGGGTGAAGTCATTGTTGCGCCGGATGAGATACAGATCTCGAGTTATAACGTAAAACGGGAGAAGCAGCTGGCAGAGCGCAGGGAACTGGAAAAATTCCGGGGAAAGGCGACGCTCTCGGCAGACGGAACGGTCTATGATCTGGTATGTAACATCGGGAAACCGGAAGATGCCCCAAAAGTCATAGAATTTGACGGAGAAGGAGTAGGACTGTTCCGGACGGAATTTTTATTTATGGATAAGACTGCCGTACCGGGAGAAGAGGAACAGTTTGAGGCATATAAAAAGGCAGCATTGATCCTGAAAGGGAAGCATCTGATAATCCGGACCCTGGATATCGGTGGTGACAAGGACATACCGTATCTGGGGCTGGCAAAAGAGGACAATCCGTTTATGGGTTTCCGTGCGATACGTTACTGTCTGAAGAACCGGGAATTATTCAAGACACAGCTTCGTGCGATTCTGCGGGCCAGCGCCTACGGCAATATCAGTATCATGTTTCCGATGATCACCTGTGTTGAAGAAGTGCGGGAAGGCAAAGCGTTAGTGGAAGAGCTGAAAACGGAACTGAGTGTCCGGAAGATCGACTTTGACAGGAACATAAAGGTCGGGATCATGACAGAGACGGCAGCTTCGGGAGTGATAGCGGATCTGTTAGCGGAGGAATCGGACTTTTTCAGTATCGGCACGAACGATCTGACGGGATACACCATGGCAGCGGACAGAGGCAACAGTGAAGTATCCTATTTATATTCCGCCTTACAGCCCAGTGTTCTGCGGATGATCAGGCGGATCATTGAAGAAGGCAGGCGCAAAGGGATTCCTGTAGGGATGTGCGGTGAAGCGGCGGCGGATCCGATGATGATACCGTTACTGATCGCCTTCGGGCTGACAGAATTCAGTGTATCGCCGCCGAGTGTTCTTCGTGTCAGAAAGTGCATTGCCGAATGGACAAAAGAAAAGGCAGAAGAAGTAGCAGCCAAAGCGCTTTCCTTTGCCACACAAAACGAAGTCTATGATTACCTGAAAACCGTTATCTGATATGATGCAGCGTCAGTTTTTTTCTGGCTCTGACGGACGATAATGAAAACAGGAAAGCAGAAAGCCGTACAGTCAGGATAAACTGTACGGCTTTTCCGGTTAGCGGAAGACAGGAGCGTTATGTGACGTCCATCATATAATCGATTTCAAAGATCTTACCGTTTTCCATGAGGAAATCCAGATGGAGATTGCCGGAAGCGGCATAAGAAATGAGGTATTCATTGCTGGAAGAAGGCGTACCATAGGCAGCGGTAAGATCAGCCGCGGTCATACCGACGCTGACACCTTTAGCGGTTTTGATACCGGCGTCAGAGACATAGATAACCATAACGGTTTCGCCATTGGGAGCGGGATAGCTTTCGATATCAAAGCCGGAGTAAGCATATTTTTTATCCTCACCGGAGCCGATACAGCTGGGAGCGGCAGTAACGCCGGAGGCATTTCCGATTGCAGCGAGCACCTGATTCATATCGTCACCGGGACGGATCGCTGTATTCTGATAGTAAAACGTCAGATCCGAGTCGTCAAAGCTGCCGCTGACAGGAGTGCCTTCGCTCTCGTGATCGTTTGGGAAAGAAAACGGTATCGATCGTTGATTACTTTGCAAAAACCCAATCGGGAGCGGCAGCCTGCCGCTTGCAGGGTCGGAGGGGTGCGGGTCTCCGGTGGAGACCTCTGCGAAGCAGAAGCACCGACCGAGCCGACAGAACAGCCCCAAAGCTATCTGACTTCTCAGGCTATTCAATCTACCTGTTTAACTGATAATAGTATTAAGGGTCAGTCAGTTTGTCTGGCAAGGAAGGCAGCGGCAGTCTGGAGGAGTTTGTTTTCGATTTCCGTAGGCGCATTACCGTGTTCGGCGAACAACATCATGACAGCCCCGGTAACGTCACCGGCTGAAATGATGGGATACATCACAGAAGCTTTCCGGCTGACGCCTTCCATGGGATAGAGATCGGTATCGCTGTCATTACTGCAGAAATAGGAGCGGCGGTTATTAAGATAATCCTCCAGCATGGCGGAGATCCGGCGTTCCAGCATTTCTTTTTTGGGAACGCCGGATGCTGCGACAATATGATCCGTATCACTGATCAGAACGGGTTGTTTTGAGACCTTGCTCAGCACTTCCGCATATTGTTCCGCAAAACCGGAGATTTCTCCGATAGGGGAATATTTTTTGAATATCACTTCACCGTTGGTATCTGTATAGATTTCCAGCGGGTCGCCCTCACTGATAATATTGACACTAAGAATTTCGCCCTTGCTTGTGCGGACCCGGGCGAATGGTGTGAGTAT
>CACYCN010000022.1 GCA_902772895.1 uncultured Ruminococcus sp. | reverse complement strand
GTGACAACAGAATTGGTGTTGTAGGCTTGTGCGGTGGTATAGTTGGCAACGGATGCTTTCTTGTAGGTTACTTCAAACTGATAGGGAACTTTGCCGCCGCTGGCAAGACAATCAATTACCGCCTCGTCGCCCAGAACGATAACATCAGACTTGATACCGGAATCATTGGACATGCCGTCCTCGTTCACAGGGAAGGTCTTGCCGGTATTGCTGGCACCTGCAGCGAAGTCAACGGTCTTGCCCGGAAGGGATTCCAGCTCATAGCCTTCATAGTTGACGGTGCCGGTGGCATAGACATAGACGGTATCGCCGTATTTCACGCCGTTAACTCTGCCGTCCGCGAATACCTGTTCATCGTTTTCTCCGAGCAGACCGACAAAGAACCTTGCGGCAGGCTTTTCGCCGCCCAGCTCATACCAGGCATCTTTTTCAACGGGAGCAGACTGAATCAGAATACCGCTTTTTCCTTCCGGTGTGATCACGCCGACAGTAACATTACACCGGTTGACATGGTTGTCGTCCCATTCCACACGGACAGAAGCATTTTCGCCGCCGCTCAGGCTACCGAAATCGTCATAGGGAATGGTCAGCGTGCTGACGGTCAGCCCTGTGGGGGTTGCCCAGTCGGGAACAACAGTAACAACCGTCGTTTCTTCCTCGCTGTCACGGTGTAAGACATCACCGACTGCCTTATAGCTGACGAAGTACATCCCGATATCGGTTCTGGTCGGTATCTCAGTCGTCCATTCGCCGCCGTTGACGCTGTACCATACCGTACCGCCTTCCGCTTCCACTGCTTCATCCAGAAGCGGATACTTTGTCGGTTCCTGCTCGATCTCCTCACCGGTTTCTTCATCGTAAACCGGTTCCTGTTCGGTGTAGACAATCGTTTTCTTTTCAGGAGCTTTTTTGGTGATAGTTGCTTTAGGCATGGTGGGGTTGCCGTCAGCCCAATAGCCTGTTGCATAGAGAGCATCCAGACCGTTTTCATCGGAAATGCCCTGTGTATTGGTGGTTTTGCCCGTTTCCTCGTCTACGGGGATCATATCAAGAGCAGAGCCTCCGAAAAAGCTGTTTTCGATTGTCATTTTATCCTCTTTGTAGTTACCCATAAGGACAAAGTTAGGATTGCTGCTGTCAACCTTTACATTGACAAAAGACGGTACAAAATAGCAGTTTGTTACATTGACGCCCTGCCATGTGCTGTTCCAGAAATCATTCATAAAACACATTCCGCGCCAGCCTGTTGTTTTTGTACCCTCAAAGGTGCCGCTGACCTTACAGTTATATAAATGAGCACCGCCGGATATGCTGATATTGGCAATTCCTGCACAGTCCATACCTCCGACACCTAATGATGTCATTTTCATATTGTTGATCACATTGGAAATGGTAACACCGTGATAACCGTCTGTAGCAATACCTGCAATAGCTCCGTAATTGGATGCAAATACACCATCAACAGTAAGGTTCTTGACAACAGCACTTTTGTAATGCCAGTTGCCTGCCTCTGATGAATAATAATCGGAATGCCCCTCCAATGCACCGAACGGACTGAAGGAAGACCCTTTACCGACAAAGTAAAATGTGATCTTATGACCGTCACCGTCAAACTCGCCCATAAAAGCATTATTATATAATCTTGTCTGACTAACAACAATATCCTTTGTCAGCTTGTAATACTTATCCTTTGTGGCTTCACTTGTTTGTGAACAGAGTATGCTCCACTCATAATCATTTGAAATAGTATAAGGGTCTGCCGGAGTACCGCTGCCGGGCAGTTCCTGCATATCTTCTATTGTTACATTTATACTCTGTATGTCACTGTCACGGTGATAGGCGTCACCTGCTGCACGGTAGTAAACGGTATATTCGCCGATCTCTGTTGCAGAAGGTGCTGTTGATGACCAATCGCCGTCATTTACCTTGTAGTAAACATTTCCTCCGTGTCCGTAGCCGGGCATATGAGGGAAATTGCCCCATTTTTCCACATCACCGCCGTATGTGTAGGAATCTCCCTGCAAAGGCATCATGATCCGTATTTCCTTTCCGGAATAGGCAAAACGGCGTGTGCCTGGGTTAGCGGCAACGGTGGCTTTCGGCATGGTGATCTGTCCGTTCTCCCAGAATTCCGTTTCGTTGAGGGAGTCAATGCCCTCTGCATCTGACATACCCTGATCAAGGTCGCCCATGTCAGCGCCGTTCAGCTTCAGGGCTTCCGCGTTGTAGAAGTTGTTTTCGATCGTTTCAACGCCGCACCAGCCGGAATATGAACCGTAATACGGGCGGTAGAGGATACAGCTTTTCGTGCTGCCGACCTTTATCTCGGACGGAGTGAAGTAACAATTTTTCATTACCTTTATGCCGTTGGAACTATTAGTTTCTCCGATAAAACCACCGACTGCGCTAATGGTGCTACCGTCGTCTTCCCCGTCAGGAATAGCCGGGTCGTCGCCGATGATCCTTCCGGTAAAATGGCAGTTTTCAAGGTATGAGCAATATGAATTTCCGATCAGCGCACCGGATTTGAATTCTCCGCTGCCTTTGAGGACAAGCTCCGCATCACTTGAACAGTTATAGATGCGGTCGTGACTTGCCGCATAGCCGACAAGCAGACCGGTGTTAACTTCCGAGGATACCATCCTGCCGGAGATGTGCAGATTCTTGATGTATGCGCCGTCTGTCTTTTCGATCAGACCGAAGCCTTTGACTGTATCGTCATAGCTTTCATTTACATCAAGAGTGATGGTATGCCCGTTGCCGTCAAAGTTGCCGCAATAGGTATAATCACTATTGTGGACTTCCCTGTGCTTGCCGCCGCCGAGGGTGGTAAATGTGCCGTCCTTATCGGAAAGGGTAAGGTCAGCCATAAGCTTGACATTGGTACCTCTGTCCATGCCGTAGTAGGAGCTGGAGAGCTTGCCGAGCCTGCCGAGATAATCCAGATAGCGCCAGTTCTGCGCATCCCATATCAGATAGGGGTATTCAAACGAACCGTCGCCCTCCATCGTGCCGACAATGCTGCACTGTGCGTCCGTGAAATAGGTACTGATGTTGTCGTTTGTTATCCACTCTAACTTTTCTTTGCTGTCGCTGATGCTTACGCCGTCTGCCGCCGCAGCTTCAAGGATAGGCTCGGTGTCCTCCCAGTAAAGAATAGCGTGGGCATAAGCCGGACGGTAGGTATCATAAGCCACACTTGGTCCGTACAGATATTTTTGCGCAGGGGTATATATCTTCGAGAAGGGCTGCATAGTTACCGTTGCGGTTTCCGGCAGACCGTAAAGCGCACCCTGAATCGTGGTACCGTCATGGGCGGTGAAATCGAGGGTTTCGAGGCTCGGACAGTTACGGAAAGCATCCGGATGAAGCTTGACAAAGGTCGAAGCTATTGTAACAGTACTCAGCGCAGTACAATCTCCGAACGCACTGTCGGCAATACCGCCGGTCGCAGAATCAATTTCAACGGTTGTCAGAGCGATGCATCCTGCAAATGCGCTTTCCGAAATCATCCCGACCGTATCTGCGATAGTTGCCGAAGTAAGATTGGTCAGTCCGCTGAAAGCATAGGCGCCGATATCGGTGATCTCACTTCCCTCTGCAAAGACAACGCTTCTGACGCTGTCGGCCAGGGCATAGGTTTCTCCCGCAAAAGCACCGGCTTGCACCATACCGCTGCCGCTGACAGTAAGTACCCCTTCGCTGTCAAGGGTATAGGAAGCACTTTCACCACAGGAACCGCTGTCAATGATTTCAGAAGCAGCTTCTGTGGTCGCCGCTGCCGTGATTGACAGAAGCCCGGCTGTCTGTGAAACGACTGCCGTTGATGAAAGCATCAGGCAAGCCAATGACGTGGAAATCACCCTTTTAATGATTCTCTTTTTCATGGTATTTTTCCTCCTTTTCAGAACTTTGGGATTGTTTCTGAATTTTTTGTTGCAGTTCATTGAGTTTTCGTACTTCTTTGCGATAAGAGCAGTAGAGTATCAACCATATCATAAAATAGGCGGCAATCTGGATCCCTGCCATGATGAGATGATCCCATATCGTTTCGCACCATCCCAGAAACAACGATGTCGGAATATACAGTATGACAATCAGCAGACAATGGCATATCGATGCCAGCGCCAATGGAAGTGATTCGATCTCATAAAATGAAACAGAACCAAAACATACCGCTCCGTATACGCCCGACAGAATGGTCTGTATCAGAAACGCCGCTGCCATATTCCCGCACATCTGCTCCAGTGTGACAGCAACCGGTCTGAAATTTCCTTCGGAAAAGAGACCGGTCATAATGGCAATCCCGTCTCCCAGGATAATTCCAAGTAAAAAACCAATGAGCGCTCTCTTCAGGGTCTTTTTCAGCATAGATATCCCTCCTCTCCCGAAAGCCGCTCTCTGATCTGTGGGATATATCGTCGGGAAGCCCATGTTTCCATTCCGTTCTCAAACTCTATCCGGAGCGTTCCTATCATGGTAAAATCATATTTACGAACCTTTTTCAGATTGATGATCTCAAAACGTGAAATCCTCAGAAAATTTCTTCCCAATAACTTTTCAAATGTCTGCAGCGTCTGTTTGGCGAAATAAACCCCTGTCAAAGAAATGATCCGCATCTGTTTGCCGTCTGCAGAGATAAAAAAGATATCTGATTCATCTATCACACACGGACATTTCTGATTGTCAAGAACCGTGAATTTCCTGACACCACGATCATTCAGACGATCGATGATCTGCGAAACCTGTTGATCCATCTCTGAAGCACGGACAATGATATTGATCTGATCTGAAGTTTCATCCGTTTCAAACAGGATGTTAATTTTCTTCATTCGCCATATTCCTCCGTTCTTTTCTCTGGGAAGGGTGTCTGCAGCATCGGATCTGAGGTCGATAATAGTGACAGTTTTTGCACGAAGGATCGGAAAGCAACCAACAATCGCACCACACCTGATGTGCCCATCCATATTTCGTATAACAGCAACGGCAGACAAAATAAATACAGTCTCCGCCGATTATGGGACTCAGCGGAAATAATTCAGTTCTGTCCATAAAATTAACCAGTCTTTCGTCAACGATTACCAAAATTATATCTATTTTCCCATGATTATTCAATCCTTTCGGAACAGACGGTATCATTTTTGGTACAGACGGCAACAGCAGGTACTCACTTCCCACAGAGATCAGAAAAGAACTATCCGCATTCTGTCATATTGTTTTTACCAAATAACAGTTGATTATTTCTATTTTTAATGATACAATCAAATTATCACAATGAAGTCATAATAAGCGGCTGACTGAGCCGCTTGCGGAAAAACTGAACAGGAGGTTTTGATATGTCAAAAAGCAAATTACTCAGAAAAGTATTATCCGTTTCACTGTGCGCAGCAACACTGGGGTCGGCTTCGGTATTGACCGGAACAACCGCTCTGATCGGAACTGCCGCAGGCACTGTCACCGTCAGTGCCGCAACAACGGAAACACCGGCTGACAGTTTTCAGTATGAAACAAACAGTACAGGTGAAATCACCATTACGAAGTTTATCGGTAAAGAAACGGATGTCGTGATCCCCTCTTCTATTGAAGGAAAAAAAGTCACCGCTATCGGAATCATGGCATTTGCTTCCTGCGGCGATCTCGAAAGTGTTATCATTCCGGACAGCGTGACATCGATCGATCTGGATGCTTTTTATAAATGTACGGCTCTGAAAAGCGTCAAAGTATCGAACGGGGTAACCGATCTGAATGATGGCGTATTTTCCTCCTGTTACGTTCTGACAAACATCACTCTTCCCAAGAATCTGAAAACCATCGGTAAAAACGCCTTCCATTCCTGCATTGCACTCTCCTCCCTCACCCTGCCGGCCAGCGTCGTGACCATCGGAGAATCCGCATTTAACAGCTGTATCGGATTAACAGCCATCAACATTCCCAACGGTGTTACCACCATCGGAAAAATGGCGTTCAATAACTGTACCGCACTTGCTTCCGTTTCCATTTCCAAGAGTGTTACCACAATTGAACGTGCCGCCTTTGCCAACTGTCCCGACTTGACAGCGATCAATGTCAGCGCCGACAATCCGGTCTTTTCTTCCGTCAACGGAATTCTGTTCAATAAGAATCGATCCACACTGATCACTTATCCCAACGGAAAATCCGGCAGCTATACCATTCCCGGTACCGTGAAAAAGATAGATCACCTTGCCTTTGCAGAAAACAAAAAATTAACATCCGTCACGATTCCCGACAGCGTAACATACATCGGAGAACTTGCTTTCTTTAATTGTCAGGCGCTGACCGGACTGAACATTCCTGACAGTGTGGAAACAATTGATATCGGCGCATTCTGTCAGTGCAGTAAACTGGAAACGATCCGGCTTTCCCAGTCTATCGGTTCCATCCGGACGGCATTATTCAGCGAATGTTCCAGTCTGACAAAGATTACCATACCCGAAAGCGTTACCTCCATCGATGATTATGCCTTTTCCGAATCCGGTCTGACAGAAATCACCATTCCCAACTCTGTCACTTATCTGGGCAGAGATGCGTTTGCCTCTTGTGACAAACTGAAAACCGCCATTGTTCCGCCGGAAGTCGCCATGGAAGAAAATCCTTTTTCTTCTTGTATCTCCCTGACGATCTACAGTCAGAAAGGCAGTGAAACCGAACAATTCGCTAAAAAGTATCAGATCAATTTTGAAATGGCGGAATTAGTCAATCAATCTACCCTTTCAACGGATACCGTTATTTTAGGCGAGAGCGTCACTGTCAACTGTCAGGTAAACGGCGGCGCCCGTCCCTGTACCTATGCCGTTTATTACCGTAAAGCCGGAATGACAAAATGGACGCTGGTTCAGAATTATTCCGAAAAAAGCCATGTTACCATTACACCGAAAACAGCCGTGAATTATGAAGTAAGAGTAGTGGCAAAAGACGCTGCCAATACGGTTGCCAGAAAAGATATGAAACTGACCGTCCAGAAGCCCCTGACAAATACCTCCGTACTCGGTGCCGAAACAATCCGTCTCGGTGAAAAAGTCAAAGTCCGTTGTTTTGCAGAAGGCGGTGCCGGTAACTATCAATTTGCCGTCTATTACAAAAAAGCGACCTCCCAGAAATGGACAAAACTTCGTGGTTACAGTTCCCAGAATATCGTCATGTTACAGCCTGCCGCCGCTGCCGTTTATGATGTCATGGTCTATTGTAAAGACGCAAGCGGCAAGATCGTCAATAAGACCCTTCAATTAACGGTTCAGGCTCCCTTGAAGAACAACTCCAGACTCAGCACGGAACGTATCACATTAGGTGAGAAAGTCAAAGTCCGCTGTTTGGCAGAAGGCGGTGCCGGCGAATATCAATACGCCGTCTATTACAAAAAATCAACCTCCACTAACTGGACAAAACTTCGTGATTATGCCTCCGGCAATCTCGTTATTATGACACCGAAGGCAGCTTCCGTCTATGACATTCGTGTAGATGCCAAAGACGCCGATAATACCGTTACCAGTAAAACGCTGACACTGACCGTTACCAAATAATAAAAAACGAGAAAACGGCTTCGAACTGCCGTTCCCACGTTTCACATGACGGTAATCATCTATCTGTCTGAATCAACTTCATTCTTAATACCAAAAAGAGCCAGGGTAGACTTTTATCAGAAAGTCTACCCTGGCTTTTCATGTGCCATACGCTTGGCTATCAGATTCAGTAGAATTGCCGGATAACGCCTCAGACAAGAGCAAGTTTCACGACAGCTTCTTCAGGAGTCTTTGCCTGACCGCTTTTGATACAGGCGGCAATGGCATCGACTTTATCCCAATACATTCTGGGAATGATACATAACGAAGGATTATTCAGCGTCAGTTCCACCTGTTGTAAGGCATTCATTTTATAATTATAGTCATTGAGCATACTGTTGCCCTGATCACGGTACTGTTTATCTTCCCTGAGATAGTTTTTATACGCAGAAGAACGCATCACCGAAGCCATGGTACCGAACACTGCCGCAATCAGCAGCATCGCAATAATGGCAATAAATGAAATGATATACGAAGCGGTACCGCATACCATTACCAGATCTTCCAATGTCGGGATACTGGAATCCGTTGAAAGTCTGATCACCAGAAACAACAGCCAGATTCCTGCCATACCTGCCACAACATTACTGATAACCCGCATGGCCGTCCGGGAAGCGGAACGATTTTTCAGGAAATACTGGGTCTTGTTCATCACGGGCAGACGCAGATATTCCACATAAAGCTTCATCTGCTGAAGCTCATTCAACAGTGTATTTCTTTTGGCAATCAGAGCCGCCGCATAATCAACCTGTTCGATGACATTCATTTTCAGCACCTCGTTTGATTCTTGAAACAAATACGATTGTTTATTTCTGACTATATTATACTTTATCAGATTCCGTAACGATTGTATATGTAAAAAATAAACAAAGTTTTACAAAATTCCGCAGGAAACGGAAACTTTCCTGCGGAATCAGATTACTGACAGTTAAATTTTTTCAAATCGGGGCACTTCTTTGCCATCCACTTCCACATACTGATAGAAGATAGCGCTGGGTCTTGCCCAGATAGCGCCGTCACTATCAAGAGAACGATAGATTACCAGTTCCTCACTGGTTTCACTGTCTTTCGCAAGACAGATGAGTTCATATTCACCGCCCTTGAAATGACGATAACGACCCGGTTCTCCCACTTTCGGAAGAGGCTTCTTCGTCTCAGCCGCTGTATCTGTCGGAGTTTCGGTAACGGTCTCCGCCGTCTTCACGACCGCAGATTCATTTTCCTCCGGATACTCCGGCGCACCGCCGTTTGTCAGCACCAGAATTCTGGTACCATGAGCCGGGATCGTGATATTGGCATAATTCCCGTTGACATCATAAACGGTTTTGCCGTCATAGACATCATAAAGTTTACTGCCGCCGCAGGTATTGAAACCGATATCAAAATCGTGATCGGCAAGGTTCAGTGCAATATAAACCGTTTCATCCTCGAACTGACGGCGGAAAATCAGCTGTTCGTTACGGATCACCGTATTCTCGAAACTGCCGTATTTCAAAGCCTTATATTTACGGCGAACGGCACCAAGCCGGCAGATATGACGGAATAACTCATTTTCCTGAATATCACTGACCTCTACACAGGGGCGCAGGGGATAGTCATATTCGGTACGGCTCTTCTGTCCCTGAATTCCCCATTCACTGCCATAGTAAACGGAAGGAACACCGGGCATAAAATACAGGGTAGAAAAAACATTCTTCAGGTTTTTCGGCTCACGGATCGTAGATGCAATACGGTTCACATCATGGTTATCCACAAAGTTATAGGTATAGATATTATGATAGATACCGCCGCCGGCAAACTGACGGTTCAGAGAATGTGCAATTTCAAAATAGTTACGGTCATTATGAGAAGAGTAGATACCCTTATAGCACTCATAATTCGTACAGGAATCCAACAGATCCGGATTGGCAAGACGGGCATAGTCACCGTGAATGATCTCACCCATCAGCCAGAACTGATTGTCACGGCTCTTACAGAAGTGTTTCAGTTCACGCAGGAAATCCTGATCCATACAATAAGCGACATCCAGACGAAGACCGTCAATTTTGAACTGATCCATCCACATGGCAACAGCGTCAAAAATATGTTTTTTCACATCCGGATGACGAAGATTCAGCTTTACCAGATCATAGTTACCTTCCCATCCTTCATACCAGAAGGGATCGCCCCAAGGACTGTTACCGCCAAAATTCAGGTTCTGGAACCAGGAACAGTAAGGAGATCCCTGCAGATTCCTGCGAACATCCTCAAATGCCCAGAAGCCGCGTCCGACATGATTGAATACACCGTCCAATACCACTTTGATACCGTTTTCATGAAGGGCATCACAGATTTTTTTGAAACTTTCATTATCACCCAGACGGTTGTCTATATGATAGTAATCATTGGTATCATATCCATGCGTCGTCGATTGAAAAACAGGTCCGAAATACACGGCGTTTACGTGCATTTTCTTCAGGTGAGGAATAAAGTCCTTCACCTTATCCAGACGATAAGCCTGTACCCCGTCATTGATTCTTGGCGCTCCGCAGAAACCAAGCGGATAGATGTGATAAAATACCGATTCATTAACCCAATACATAATTGCTGTTCTTTCCTTTCAAAATGCGAAATCAATTATCGCCGAAGCGACTGTTACAGTATAGCATAGTTTGACATATAATGCAAGCATTATTTCGAATTTTTTGTTTAGTTTAACAAATTAAATATCGAAAAGCATTAAACCCCCGATAATACTTCACTTTTCTGATGAACCGCATCAAAAAAATTTTCTTCCCGAAATTGGTCAAAATTAACAATATGTGAGAATAATACTAATAATACCCTGAGAGTATTATCACTTGACAAAAGAATAGCGATAATTTATAATTTGATTATGTCAGACGTGCTGAAAAGCGCTTGTAAAGCCCCTTTTTCCAAAGTCGGCTTGTTTTCAGAGCCATCTGTATTGCTGAAAATTTACCGTGCCAAAAGCAGCCCGTCTTACCGAAACGGCAGTTCACCATATGTTTATTGAGTTATTTTATCATGTTAAGAGAGGTAATGATCATGGCATTTTGTAACAATTGCGGCAACCAGATTCCTGACGGCGCCAATGTATGTCCTGCCTGCGGCGCTCCTGTAATCAGCGCACAGCCCCAGCAGGTTCAGTATCAACAGCCCCAGCAGGCTCAGTATCAGCAGCCTCAGCAGGCTCAGTATCAGCAGCCCCAGCAGCCTCAGTATCAGCAGCCCCAGCCTCAGGGTTATGTTCAGCCCGGCGCTGCCGCTGATCAGAGCAATGATAAGATGATGGGTATTTTTGCTTATATCGGTCTTCTGTTCTTAATTCCGCTGTTCGCAGCCAAGAATTCCAAGTTTGCCCGTTTCCATACCGGTCAGGGCGCTACCCTCGCTGCTTTTGAAGTAGCTTACTCGATTGTCAGCGTAATCCTGCAGGTAGTCTTTAACAATGTATTCGTTTCCAGATATTCATATTGGGGTATTACTTACACTGCCCCCAATGCAATTGCAACTATCCTCTGCTCTATTCTGAATCTGGCAAATGTTTTCTTTGTCGTTCTGGCTGTCATGGGTATTGTCAATGCCTCCAAGGGCAAGATGGTCAAGCTTCCGATTATCGGCAAGATCGACTTCATCAGCAAGCTCATCGACAAATAATAACCGATTAACCTTTGACGGGCTGATTTTCAGCCCGTTATTTTTTACGTCAAAACGCCGCCCTGACTCATAAGGATCAGGGCGGCGTTGTTATCGGACGGATTGGGTTACTTTATTGGACAAGTTTATGTTTCAGCGGCTGAGGAAAAGACATACGAAAATGATCGTTGACCTCTTTTGTTTCATCGCTATTTTCGAGCATCACAACAGGTACTTTTACCTCGCTGTACTTGACAGCATTCGTTTCCATATGACTGTTCACCACATTGCTCAGATACACGGTATGCTGAAAAATTCGATCCAGTTCCTGACGGAAATTTTCAACTTCCGAATCAATCATCAGTTCCAATTCTTCATCTGTCTCCTTCAAGTTCATCCGCTCCTTTGCATTTTCTCACTTTCATTATACACGTTTTTCCGACTTTTTCAAGTCCTTTTCCCTCTTCAGGGGAAATCAATTTTTCAAAAAAAGGTTCCCACTGACGGAAAGGATATGGTATAATGAAAACACTATGAATAAAGGACTGAGATCATGAGAATATTACATACCATTCCGCAGGAAGACGGTTTCCGGATGCCGGCGGAATTTGAAGAACATGAAGGTTGTATCCTGATCTTCCCGCACCGCCGTGATTCCTGGCAAAACGGCGCCTATGCCGCCAGAAAAGCCTTCAAAGAAGTGATTGATATCATTTCTCTCAGTGAAAAGGTCACTGTCTGCGCACGCTATGACGATTATGACAGCGCCAGATTTCTGCTGGGAGAAAACGTCCGTGTAATTGAGATGGAATCCGACGATTCCTGGGCAAGAGATGTGGCTCCTACCTTTGTGACAAACGGTTCAGAATTACGGGGCATCGACTGGGGATTCAATGCCTGGGGCGGACTGGAAGACGGTTTATATTTTCCGTGGGACAAGGACAATAAAATGGCACGAAAGCTCTGTGATCTGCTGGACGCCGACACATATCACCAACGGGATTTTATTCTGGAAGGAGGTTCCATCCACACCGACGGTCAAGGAACCATCCTCACCACCGAAGCCTGTCTGCTGAGCGCAGGACGAAATCCCCGGATGTCAAAGCAGGAAATCGAAGATCATCTGAAACGCTGTCTGGGCGGTGAAAAAGTGATCTGGCTGCCATGCGGTATCTATCAGGACGAGACGAATGAACATGTCGATAATATCTGTGCATTCACATCGCCGGGTGAAGTGGTACTGGCATGGACGGAGGATAAAAGCGATCCGCAGTATGCCATGTCTGCCGCCTGTCTTTCGGTACTGCAGCAGGCAAAGGATGCCAGAGGACGTTCTTTCCGTGTACATCTGCTGCCGCTGCCCCGTCCTGTCACCATTACGGCGGAAGAATGTGACGGTCTTGACGATATGAACGGTGAACCTACCCGTACTCCCGGTGAACGTCTGGCAGCTTCTTATGTCAATTTCTATATTGCCAATCACCATGTTGTCTGTCCTCAGTTCGGTGATGAAAACGATCAAACGGCACTGCAGATTCTGCAGAAACTGTTCCCGACACGGAAAGTAGTGGGAGTTTATGCCCGTGATATCCTGATCGGCGGAGGCAACATTCACTGTATCACCCAACAGATTCCCAAAATACAATCACGATAACGGAGGTAATCAAAATGCAAAAGGTAAAAGTGGCAGCTGTCCAGATGGCAATGGGCTGTCAGCCGGAAGATAATATTTTCAAAGCGGAATATCTTGTCCGAAAAGCAGCCGGAGAGGGCGCCAATATTATCCTGCTGCCGGAACTGTTTGAAACAAAATATTTCTGTCAGCAGCGTGACTATGACTATTATAAGGTAGCCAGTACCGTGGAAGAGAATCTTGCCGTAAAGCGTTTCCGGACGGTAGCCAAAGAACTGGGTGTTGTCATCCCCGTATGCTTTTATGAACGTGACATCAACAATACGTACAATACCGTTGCCGTCATTGACGCTGACGGCACACTTCTGGGCATCTACCGCAAGACCCATATTCCGGACGATCAGTTCTATCAGGAAAAATTCTACTTTACCCCCGGCGATACGGGGTTTAAAGTATTCCATACCCGTTTCGGCACTATCGGCGTCGGCATCTGCTGGGACCAGTGGTTCCCGGAAACCGCCAGAAGTATGGCATTGCTCGGAGCCGATCTGTTATTCTTCCCGACAGCCATCGGTTCCGAACCGATTCTGAATGTGGACAGTATGCCGCACTGGCGCCGTGTCATGCAGGGACATGCCGCTGCCAATATCACTCCGGTCATTGCCGCAAACCGGATCGGCACCGAACACGTCTTCCCCACAGTTGCCAATAACCAGCAATCTTCCAGTCTGTGTTTCTATGGTTCGTCCTTTCTTACCGATGAAACCGGAGAAATCCTTGTCTCTGCTGACCGCACCAGTGAGTGTGTGATTGCCGCCGAATATGACCTGGAAGCCATTCGTGAAATGCGTCTGAGCTGGGGACTCTTCCGTGACCGCCGACCCGAATGCTATGGCATTATCACCAAAACAGCCGCTCAATCATAATGTTCTTTTCCGGGGAACACGGATCTTACCAAGAAAAGTGTTCCCTTTTCAACCCCTTTTTCATTTGTCTTTGTCATTTCCTTCATCAACAGAACAGAACCGGAATCGGCAGCCTGCCATCGTATCATTCTGTGCTGGGATTTACGTTTGGACACGGTTGACAAACCATATCAATTATGCTAAGATTCATATCAATAAAACAGGCAATGGATTGCCAGAAACCAACAATACCTGAAGGAAAGGACGTGACATGATGATCTGTAACAAATGCGGCATGACAGTCCGTGCCGGAGAAACGATCTGCCCGGTCTGCGGTACTGCCATCATCTCTCAAGAACAGCCGGTTCTCCCACAAGCCCCTCCGCCAAATGCTCCTCATGGGGTTCCTCAGACGGCTCCTTACCAAAACCGTCCACAGGGAGTTCCTCAGGCAGTGCCTCCGGCAAATTATCCGCAGGGAGTTCCTCAGACGGCTCCGTATCAGGGATTCCGTCAGGGATATCCTCCTCCCTACATTCCGCAGCCACAGGGACAGCAGCCGGTAAACCGGATCCCAAAAGAAGATTACTATGACTTTATCGCCCCTCCTGAGATCCGGAAATTCGGTCGTAACGCATGGATCCTGTATCTGATTTTCTCGACACTTTCAGTCATTGCGTTGATCGTACGCATTGTTTTTTATGTGATGCTGCTGACACCTTTCGGAGAACAACCCGATTATAATGACTACTACAGCAGTTCCTATTACGGTTCCGGAGATTATTTATTCTTTGGACTCATCATTATCTATACACTGATCAGTCGGATCGCAATATACATTCTTGGGTTCCTGGGTGTGAGAAAAAAACGTAT
>CACYCN010000021.1 GCA_902772895.1 uncultured Ruminococcus sp. | reverse complement strand
CGGGTCATAGCTGAGGGTACAGTGTTTGCCGCTGATACCGGGAGTTCCGTTCATGAACAGCACCTGACAGCTTTTCGGATCACGTCCGATCATTACGGCATCCGTACCGATCGGAAATGTTGCGCCGTTATGCTGTGACGACAGCGACCTGAGCACGCCCTTTGTCATCGGTACGGACGATCCGCCGTAACCGCCTCCGGCTGCAGCAAGTGCTCCGACAGGCGTCGGTGAGGGAGCATTGGTATTCACGACAGCAGGCTGTCTCTTTTTCCTGGCAACCAAAAGAATGATAACACCCATGCCGCCTAATAACAATATCGCAACAACAATGATGACCATCAATGTCATATCCGGTCCCTTAGCGCTTGCCGTAGTGACTTCGTAAGGAATCTGGTTCTTATTCAGGAACTTCATGATCTCACGGGAACTGATGGCATAGTAATCGGTTTCGATCTGATTCTGATAAGGACTGTTCGACCAGACATTGGTATTGACACCGATCACGTTACCTTCTTCTGTCACGAGAGGACCACCGGAATTACCGTGCTGTACGACGGCATCAATGGAAATACGCTCAATACCGTGCGTGGATTCCGTAACGAATTTGGAAATGACACCCTGATGAACGGACGCATCATTCACGCCATACTTACTGCCATTGGTAAACGCATTATCGGCATTGCCGGGATATCCGACTGTATAGACCGTCTCTCCTACCATTCCTTCATTGGTTTCCATCAGTTTGAGGGTATGACGCTTGTTGGTCGGTTGGGAAATCTTGATGACGGCAAGATCATCCGCATCCACTGAACCATGACACACCACTTCGGCGGTGTCATAATCATTCTCGGAATAATAAACTCTCAGTTCACAGCTTTTGGCTCCCAGATAAACTTCATAACCATCATCGGAAGTCATATCACAGTCAATATAAGTAATTCCGTTGGGATTCATGTCAAGATAATCTTTAATGACATGACAGTTGGTAAAAACATAGCTGGGAGTTCTCTCGTTCTTGGGACCGATAAAAAATCCCGAGCCTGAAAACAAATCACCTTCTCCGGCATAAGAATTCTCAACCATTTCACCATTGACATCCAGATACCAGGTGGCATCCTTGACATAAAACGTTACCGGTACCGTGCCGCTTTTGACATTGTTATTGAAGGTTGCCGAAGCGGAAATTCCTCCGAGCAATACCGTAACCATCAAACAGACTATCACTGAAAATAATTTTTTCATCTCAAACAGCCCTTTACATTATTAAAATACAAGGATCTGACAGAAAAAGAATTTCACACTTTTCCGCGATACTTTTTTATATTCTACCAAATCTACAATAAAAAATCAATAAGTTTTCAACAAAAATCACGAATTCCACCATGAGTACAACAGTATCGTATTCTTATCGCATTCCATGTCTGGACTCAGTCCCTGCACCCATCAAAAAAAACTTACATTTATCAAGAAGCCTTGATTACCGGTTAATATGCCATGTTTTTTTCTCACCGGACACTATCCTTTTCAGGGAAAATATGATAATATGAAAGCAGACCATTGCATCAGATGAGATGATATCTATTTTTCTCATACGCTAAGAGGAAGTGCGATAAAATGACAGATATTCTGGTTGTTGAAGACAATATGGAAATGGCAGGACTGCTCTGTGATTTTCTGAAAGCAGACGGTTATCATGTTTTCCATTGTACAGACGGTGAGAGCGCCCTGCGGTATTTTGAACAGGAAGGGGCTAAACTGATGATTCTGGATGTCATGCTGCCGGGACTGGACGGTTTTGGCGTATGCCAAAAAGTAAGAGAAACCTCCCATACGCCTATCATCATTGTCAGTGCGAAAACCGAAAAAGACGATAAACTGAACGGTCTGATCCTCGGAGCCGATGACTATATCGAAAAGCCCTATGATATTGATATCCTGCTTGCCAAAATTCAGGGTATCTTCCGTCGCCGATATCATTCCGAGATCATCACGGACGGATTTCTGAAAATTGACAAGAATAAACGGCTCGCTTATCGCGGAGATAGTCCGATAGAACTGAATCAGAAAGAGTTTGATCTGCTCTGTCTGCTGATGGAGAACAGCGGGAAAACCCTGAGTAAAGAGTATCTGTTTCAGCAGATTTGGGGACGGGACAGTTTTTCAGAACCCCAGACCCTGACGGTACATATCAAATGGCTGCGGCAAAAGATCGAACATGACCCGAAAAAACCGGAACATATTCTGACTGTCTGGGGAGTGGGATATCGGTATGAGAGGTGACGGAAATGAAAGGATATCTGCGGCTGGTTATCATCACATTGGTTATTTTAGCGGCATTATCAGCAATTTCCGAAGTGATCCTGCATAACTCGGGTCAGGGTGAACAAGGACGCCCCTATCGTGTCGAAGCACAGCGGATTGCGCACCTGATTGAAAACGGTGAGGAATATGATCTGACCCAATACCGGTATATTACCCATGTCGAAGCATTATCCGGGGATTTTCAGGAAAGTGACAGTGACTATCTGGTCAAAGAGATCGGCGGTACTTTCTATCGCTTCGACTATGAAACGCCTTCGGATAACAGCCGGATCATGCTATTATTTCATGTCTGTTATCTGGTCATGGCGGGATGTGTGATCGTCATACTTCTGGTTATCTTTCATCGGATCATCCGTCCTTTTGAAAAGATCCGTGATTATCCCCAGGAACTGGCAAAAGGCAGTCTGACCATTCCTTTGAAAGCACAAAAAAATGAATATTTCGGCCGTTTCATCTGGGGACTGGATCTGCTGCGTGAAAAGTCAGAGGAAAGAAAAGCCGCCTAACTTGCCCTGCAAAAACAGAATAAAACCATGGTACTGTCACTCTCTCACGATATCAAGACACCGCTGAGTGTCATTGATCTGTATGCCAAAGCATTGGAAAAAGGACTGTATCGTGAGGAAGAAAAAAAGAAAGAAATCGCTGTCAGTATTCATTCAAAATGTGAAGACATCCGTCAATATGTAGACGCCATCGCCAGAACTGCCGGAGATGAGTTCTTTGACCCCGAAGTCAGAAACGGAGAATTCTATCTGTCAGAACTGACCGACAGGATCCGTCAATTCTATACCGATAAACTGCAGCTGCTGAAAACAGACTTTCAGATCGAACACGTGACGGATTGTCTGTTAAGCGGCGACCTGGAACGCATGGTCGAGATCCTGCAGAATATCATAGAAAATGCCATCAAATACGGTGACGGCAAAAACATTACCCTGTCTTTTTCCCGGGAAGAAGACTGTCAGCTGATTCATATCAGCAATACAGGCTGTCACTTGTCGGAAACGGAACTGCCGCATATTTTTGACAGTTTCTGGCGAGGGTCCAATGTCGGAACCCAGAGCGGCAGCGGACTGGGACTGTATATCTGCCGGACACTTCTGCATAAAATGAACGGCAGTATCTATGCCGGAACCAGCGATAACCGGATGATCGTCACCGTTGTCATCCCACTGCGCTGACGCGGAACGATTTTCTGTCACTGCATCCTACCGGAGCAGCGACAGATCAGACAAAGGAGGAGGAATTATTATGAATTTAACACAGATCAGTAAAAAACTGTCATTTCTTCTGCGGCACTGCACGGACCCGCTGTATCTTGATTTAAACGGCGGCTGGGCGGAAGTCGATCAGATCATCCTGGTGCTTCAGAAAAGATATCCTGACATGAATCAGAACATACTCGAAAAAATTGTGGCAGAAGACGAAAAAGGCCGTTATTCCTTCAATGAGGATCACACCAGAATCCGTGCCAATCAGGGACATTCCATTCCCGGCGTCAGAATCGAGATGGAACAGCCTGAACCGCCGGAGTTTCTGTATCACGGTACCGCCATACAGTTTCTGCCGACTATTACCAAACAGGGGTTAAAACCGATGTCCCGGCAATTTGTTCATCTTTCACCGGATATGGAAACGGCGCAAAAGGTCGGCAGCCGTCACGGAAAACCGGTGATTCTGATCATCCGCGCCAAAGCGTTTGTCGCAGACGGCAACCCTCTCTATCGTTCTTCCAACGGTGTATGGCTGGCAAAGGAAGTCCCTGCCCGCTATTTCAGCGTCAAAGGAAAATAGCACCTCCACTTTCTTCTGCCGGATCATCGGACATCCGAAAACTGACATGAAAGAACAGATTCCTATCCATCTCTTGTCAAGGCTTTTTCTCTGCAGCGACAGACAGTTACCTGACAATTCAGGTCTCCCCTGTCGGATAAACGACAAAATATAACCGGACTGTCATCTAAACTACATTCCGCTCCGGAATTGCATATTGTATGACCCTCTCCTCTATGATATGATAATGTCACACCAAGGGAAAACAAAAACAAAACCCTTAGATAAATAAAATCATCAGAATAAAAGGAGATCATCATTATGAAAAAGACAGTTAATAAAAAGGTAATCGCAGTAGTTCTTTCCGCCGTATGTGCATTTTCCGCATTGACAGCCATTTCAGCCGTTGCCGTTTCGGCAGCATCCAATACGGCATCCGCTTCCCAGAGCAGTTCCTCCGCAGTGATTGTCGAAAAGACTTCCGGAAACACCTTCACACTTCCGATGAAGGGTTATGACTGGAACTACTATGCAGACAGCCTGAATGTCAAAGTGACCTGCGATTTTGACTATAACAATAATATCTGCCGCTTCCGGTTCACCGCTGTGAAACCCGGCGTTACCAATGTCACTCTGAAAACACAGGAAGAAAACGGCATGTGGGCTCAGACACCGGTTCGTATCACCGTAGATAATAACCTGAGAATGTCCATCGTACAGACCGGCAATGCAACCCTGACAGAAAAGTCATCTACCGAGACTACCCGGACAGATACAACCAGCCAATCAGAGGAAACCAAAAAGTCAGAGGAAAAGAAATCTTCCGAAACACAAAACGGTACATACCGTTATTCGATCCAAGGCAGTGACTGGACCTATTATGCGGATTCCCTGAATATCAAAATCACCTGCGATTTCGATTATTACAACAATATCTGTCATTTCGTCTTCACTGCCGTCAAACCCGGCACTACCAACGCTGTCCTCAAGACTGAACGTGACGACGGTAAATGGAACAACACCCCTGTCAGAATTACCGCCGACAGCAACATGAATATCACTGTCACACAGTCAGGTGCCGTTTATGTAACCAATACCTCTTCTTCAAAGTAATTATCCTTGAAAAATCCCCGGCAAAGCCGGGGATTTTTCTTTTACGGACTTAGCCATCCTCTGATCGCCACGTATTAAATCATAAAACATTCCTGCACGTGCGTACGTTGCGTAATTATCTTTGTCTTGTTTCGATATGAAGTGCCGCCAAACACATCATATCAGCGTTTCAGTTTCAAGCGACGGAAATACACCCGGTAAGGTGTTTCTTTTTACGATCCGTTAGTGTATAATATCCCTGACAAATCATCACGGAGACCGATCGGTATCGGATCCCGTGAGACAGGAGGAACCATTATGAAAGAACTTTTTGTCATTGATCTGCAGGATTATGAAATAAACGACCGGGTTTATCGAAGACCTTCCGCAAGAGGCATCATCATCAAGGACGATAAACTTGCACTGGTGTATAGTATCAAAGAAAAATACTATAAATTTCCGGGCGGCGGCATCAGAGAAACGGAAGATATGAAATCCGCTCTGATCCGAGAAGTCAGAGAAGAAGTCGGACTGATCGTCATTCCTGAAAGTATCATCGAATTCGGCAGTGTCCTGCGGCGTCAGAAAAGCAATCATTCCCCCCATACTATCTTTGAACAGGAAAATTATTACTTCTTTTGCCGGACAGATACCCGTTTACTGGAACAGGAACTGGATGATTATGAACGGGAAGCAGGATTTTCACTGAGATTCGTGACGATTGATGACGCCATCCGGACAAACCTGCGCTATCGGAGTGATAATGATTTCAACCGGATCATGGTCAGCCGGGAAACAAAAGTCCTGCAGCTTATCAAACAGAAATGGACGGATTCCGAAAACGGCTCCCTGCACCTGTTATAAAATCATCCGTTTGCTCTGACAGATCATTCCCGTGACGGAAAACCGATGAGCAACATTAATAATTCGGGTTGATCTGCTTGGCAAAATCGTCCACTTCTTCGTCAGACACATCCCTGCCGACATTGATCTGACGGTAATAGTTTTGAGGCGTACTTTCCTTCATGATATCCGGCATCAATGACAGGAACTGATCCACCTCATCCTCCGTGTTATAGATACCGAAACTGATACGCACCATTCCGGCTGTCTTGACATCGGTACAGTTAGCAAAATCATCGATCTCTTCCGTTGTCAGATTCATCAGACGCCATACATAGGGATGTGCGCAGAAAGCGCCTCTTCTGGTCGCAACTCCCCCCATTTCTGACAGATAATATGCCAGAATATAGGAATTGATATCACTGACGTTGAACGTCACCACACCTACTCTGTCGTCAATATTTTCCGAGTCTCCATAAATAATAACATTATCCAGTTTTTTCAGTCCGTCAATCAGTTTACGGTTAAGCGTTTTTTCATGAGCCTCGATCTTGTCAAAACCGACCTCCTGCAGAATATCGATCGCTTTACCCAGTCCGACAACTGCCGGATAATTCGGCGAACCGGCTTCATATACCGCAGGGGCAGATTTATAGAACTGTTCATCATCCTTTACAAGTGTAACAATACCGCCGCCGTAGAATTGCGGCATATGGGTATTCAGGACTTCCCGCAGACCGACAACCGCTCCTCCGCCATAAGGAGAGTACATCTTGTGACCGGAAAATACAAAAAAGTCAATATTTTCCTCAGGTGTGTCGCCGACCATGGAAAAAGCTCTGTGAGCGACAATCTGTGCGCCGTCCACGATAATTTTAGCGCCGTACTGATGGGCAAGTTTCGCTACTCTATGTACGTCTGTCACATATCCCGTAACATTGGAAGCTGCCGTAACGGAAACATACTTGATCTTGCCTTCGTATTCCTGCAGCATTCTCTCAATATCGTCATAGATCACACGACCCTGTTCATCGACCTCTGCATAAACGACCTGACAGCGTTCCCGCCAGCTCAGATCATTGGCATGATGTTCCATACGGGTGGTAAGAACGATATCATCTTCACTCCCGATCAGCGCAGAAGCTAATTTGTTCAGTCCGTCCGTCGTATTGTTGACAAAGAACGCCGTATACAGATTTTCTGTACTGTTAGCACCGACAAAATTGATGACCTTATCTCTGACTTCATTATAGATATCGGTGGAGTGATTGGATTTGGCAGAAAATCCCCGTCCGATAGAACCATACATCTTCAGTTCCTCATTAACGGCATCCTCTACGGGCTGCAGCGCCGGTGTTGTCGCAGCATTATCAAAATTGATCAAAGCCCTCTGGGTACCGTCCATCAGCTGGATCGGTTCATCTATCCCTACTACAATATTGCGGATATTATCCATCGTGACCGGTTGATTGTCTCGGTCAGAAGAAGAGGATTCCTCTGAATGATCCGGAACTTTTGAAGCATCCGAAACGGCTGCGGAAGACTGAGCGGAATTCTGAGAAGAACTTTCCTTACTGCTGCAGCCGACAAATGATACGGAAGCCATCAGACAGGCACAAAGGAGCATGGAGATAATTGTTTTCTTTTTCATAAATCGTTTCCTTTCTTTTGAACTATCTGGTTTCCTGACAACAGGTTTTGATAAAGGTTTTTTCAGTTCGATTTCTTTCTGGTTACTTCATCACCATAGATGGTAGTCCAGTCATTTTTCATAGAAACAGCGGTATACCCGTTTTCCTCACAGCTGTTACGCATATTATCAGCCTTTTCAATATTTACGATATGTTTCACATGTTCTGCAAAACAACTCTGTCCGATATCAGATGATTCTGTCAACTGATTGGTGCAGATGAACCTGAATGGTATTTCCATCATGAGCCTCTTCACCTTACCAACACGTTCCGCCTACAACACCCATGAGATCATCCTTCTTTTTGAACGGACAGCGCTTGATGTATTGCTCAGATGCAGGCTGTCCGGCAGCGGTAATGCGTTCTTCCCTGCCGTTCTCAAAGAGATAGCAGTTTTCTTCTTTTATGGCTGACAAGCGTGATCCCCGGCTTGAAAAAAATATCACTTAAAGGCAGTGGAAGGAGAACTCTTTCCCCTGCTTTTTGTAACCAAATTGCGATTATTACCGTTATTATCAATAGAAAGGTCAGTTTCACAGGAAGGAGGAATGAATTTGACTGATGATAAAACTCTCTGCAAACGATTGAGAAAAAAAGAGGAATCGGCTCTTAAAAAAAAAAAAAAAAAATACATTTCTCTGATTTCCTCT
>CACYCN010000020.1 GCA_902772895.1 uncultured Ruminococcus sp. | reverse complement strand
CAGCGGCTTCATGGCAAAAGAAAGTGTCGTTTCTACATTGAACGTTCTCTATGTCAGCGATATCTCCCTTTCCCTGTCAGCCGTGACAGCCGTCTCGTTATTGGTCTTCAGTCTTCTCTATACCCCCTGTATTGCCGCCGTTACTTCTATCCGTCGTGAACTGGGAAAAAAATGGGCTCTCTTTGTTGTCCTGTGGCAATGTCTGATCGCCTATGCCATTTCCGCTCTGGCTTACTGTCTTGCCCTGTTATTCTGATACCAACTTCATCGCTGTCTGAGAAAAGAATCCTGTAACGGAAAGGAGAGGTTTGTGATGAACTGGATCGAAATTGTTCTGACTGTCATTATCGTGATCGCCGTTTTAGCTGCCATTCTCGTTATGATACGCCGCAGAAAAAACGGAAAATCCTGTTCCTGCGGGTGTGAGGGCTGCCCCCATCCCTGTCAGAAAAAGAACTCCTCCTCTCATTGACTTCTCCCGCCGTATGATCGCATACGGCGGTTTCTTTCTGCTTTTTTTCAAGCAGTTCATGGGGAAAAACATACCTTCCACCTGTCTTCAATTGTTGATTCTGAATAAGAATCCCTGTGACGATTCAGAAAATCGCCTAAATTCATGTATTGATGACAATTAATCTTTACTTCACATTCAAAATAATGATATAATAAAGCTAATTATGAAAGCATGAATAACTGTCCTTTCTACGGCATCAGCATACATACAGGAGGTAATAAAATGAAAATGAAACGAAAATTCAGACAGCTGCTTGCTGCCACCATGAGTGTTCTGGTCATCGGTACAACTACACTTTCACTTCCGGCTGTCCTCGAAACCGGCGCATTACCCGTCAGTGCGGAAACCCTGTCCAATGAAGATTTTATCTATGAAGTCAATGATGATCAAACAATAACCATCAAAGACTATCGGGGCAATGGGGGCGCTGTCATTATTCCCGATACGATAGACGGCAAAAGTGTCACTGTGATCGGTTCCTATGCATTCAATTACGAATCCAAGATAACCGGTTTGTCGATTCCTCGGAGCGTCACCTCTATCCCCACCAGATCCATCAGCTACTGTACCAATTTAACAAATATTTCGGTAGCTGCTGACAATCCGGTGTATTCCTCACTGGATGGTGTACTATTCAATCAAGATCAGACAGAAATACTGATTATGCCGCAGGGAAGGGAAGGTTCCTATACCATTCCCGATACAGTTACCTCCATTCCTTCTTATGCCTTTTCAAGCTGCACCAAATTAACCGGCGTCTTCATTCCGGACAGTGTTATTTCCATCCGGGATTACGCATTTATCCAGTGCAGCGCATTAACCGATATTCATCTTTCGGACAGTATTACTTCCATCGGTTCTTATGCCTTTAATTACTGCAATAGTCTGACAGAAATCAATATCCCGAAAGGAGTCACTTTCTTCGGAGAATCTCCTTTCAAGGGATGCGGCCATTTGGCTGAAATCAATGTATCTCCTGATAACAATACCTTTTCTTCTTTGAACGGCGTATTGTTCAATAAGGAACAGACAACACTGCTGTTCTGTCCGAACGGAAAGAGCGGAATATATTCCATACCCGATCAGGTGACTGCCATCCAGACACATGCCTTCACACAATGCAATCAAATCACACACATCAATATTCCGGAATCCGTTACCAACGTCGGAGCTTATGCGTTTTTTGAATGCGCCGCTTTATGTGAAATTTCAGTAGCGCCTGAAAACAAAAACTATTCCTCTGAAGACGGCGTATTATTCAATAAAGCACAGACACTCCTCATTGTTTGTCCGGCTAATAAGACCGGTGAATATACTATTCCTGATAAGGTTACTTCCATCAAGTTCTGGGCATTTTATGACTGCATTCATCTGACAAAAATAGCCATTCCGGATAGTGTTACCTCTATCGGCGATGACGCCTTCTTTAATTGCAGCGGTTTAACAGAAATTCATATTCCTGATCATGTCACTTCGATCGGTTATGCTGCCTTTAATTCATGCAGCAGCCTGACCAATGTTGTGATTCCCAACAGTATTACCATGATTCCTTCCAACGCCTTTTCCGGCTGCACCGGTTTAACAAGTGTCACGATTCCTGACAGTGTCACATCCATCGGTTCTTCTGCATTCGACCATTGTACCAATTTAATAACCGTCAATATACCGAACAGCGTCCGTTCAATTGATTCCCGGGCGTTTGAATTCTGTCTCCGCTTATCAAGTATTATCATTCCGGAAAGCGTTCAAAGTATCGGAAATCATGCCATCGGTTATTATTGCGCTGAGGATCTTACGATTTATGGAGTGAAAGGAAGTACCGCCGAAAAATATGCCAATGACAACAATCTGAATTTTATCGAACTGGGTGATATTCTTCCTGACAATATCTCACTGAATAAAACCACCGTTTCTCTCATGATCGGAGCAACCGAAACCCTGACTGCAACCATTACACCCGATAACGCTACCGATAAAACTATCAAATGGTCTTCCAGTGATACCACCGTTGCTACCGTTTCCAATGGTACCGTCACGGCTATCAAGGAAGGTACTGCTGTCATCACGGCTGAAACTACTAACGGTAAAACCGCAGCCTGTACCGTAACCGTCAAGCCGGTTCCGGCAGATAGCGTCAGTCTGAACAAGACATCTATTTCCCTCTATATCGGAGCAAAAGAGACACTGACTGCAACCATCAGTCCCACAAACGCTACCGATAAGACTGTCACATGGTCTTCCAGTGATACCACCGTTGCTACCGTTTCCAATGGTAACGTCACGGCAATCAAGGAAGGTACAACTGTTATCACGGCTGAAACCTCCAACGGTAAGACAGCAACCTGTACCGTTACCGTCAAGCCGGTTCCGGTAGATAGCGTCAGTCTGAACAAGACGTCCATTTCCCTCTATATCGGAGCGAAAAAGACACTGACTGCAACCATCAGTCCTGATAATGCCACTGACAAGACGATCAAGTGGACAAGCAGCGACCGTACTATTATCAAGATCGTTTCCTCCACATCAAACTCCTGTACTTTCAGAGCCTTGGCAGTTGGCACTGCCACTCTGACCGCCAAAACATCCAACGGTAAAACCGCAGCCTGTACCGTAACCGTCAAGCCGGTTCCGGTAGATAGCGTCAGTCTGAACAAGACATCCATTTCCCTCTATATCGGAGCGAAAGAGACACTGACTGCAACCATCAGTCCCACAAACGCTACCAATAAGACTGTCAAATGGTCTTCCAGCGACACCACCGTTGCTACCGTTTCCAACGGTACCGTTACGGCAGTCAAGGAAGGTACTGCTGTCATCACGGCTGAAACTACTAACGGTAAAACCGCAGCCTGTACCGTTACCGTCAAGCCGGTTCCGGTAGATAGCGTCAGTCTGAACAAGACGTCCATTTCCCTCTATAT
>CACYCN010000019.1 GCA_902772895.1 uncultured Ruminococcus sp. | reverse complement strand
TATTTTTCCGATATAATGATTTAGGGGGACTTTGTCGCAAAAGTCCCCCCTTGTTAAAAGAGCCAGAACCAGACAGAAGCTGCCAGAAGCAGCACACCTGCTGCTGCCAGAGCAATCATCAGCCATTTTTGACGTTTGAGTGCTTTTTCTTCCTGCATCATCGCCTGATTACCGACAAATGTCCGATGACTGTCCATCTTTGACAGTTGTTCCTTCAGTTCATCCGCCACACTTTCCATGGAAGGCATATCGGATGATTCCTGTGTCAGTTCATAGTCCTTCTGCAAAGTCTGCAGAATATACTTGTTCAACATGGTTTCCATAATTTCCGGTTCATCCGGAAAAACCACGATCGTCTGTCCCTTTGCCCAGAGACGATATCCGATATTGTCATCGTCATCAAGCAGTTTTTCGGAATGCAGGGTATCACTCTTGGCGGACAGAATCAATGAAAGAATTCTGTCCGTACTCTGGTTTCCTTCATCCAGACCGCCGATCACAAAAACCAGTTTCGAACCACGAAGGGATTCTCCCAGCATTTCTGCCAGTTCTTCCGGCGATACCGCCGCAACGGTGCGGGAACATTCCGCACCGAGCGGTTTCAGTTTTCTGGCAAGTAAACGTTCTGTCTCAGAAGTCTTGCGGGAATGATAAAAAACGATCTCATACTTCATTGTTTTCTTCTTCACTGCTTTCTTCTTCCGAGCTGCTCTCCTGCTGTGAACTTGCCGCTAACTGGTCAAGCTGACTCTTTGCTTCATTGAGCAGACTATCTACGGCGGATTCACTGGCAGCATTCCTGATATCGGCAGAATACTGACTGATTACGGAACTCATTGCCGCCTGTGTATCGGAAGGATACTGACTGAGATCCAGATACAGCGTCAGGGCACTGACTGCGTTCTCTTTATACTGAGCAAACTGTGCCGCAGATGACTCTTCTGCCTTACGGGAAGCTTCTTCCTGCGCTTTTCTGGATTCCTCAGCCTTGCGGCTTGCTTCCTCAGCAGCTTTTCTGGAAGATTCCTCGGCAGCCTTTTTAGAAGATTCTTCGGCAGCCTTACGGGAAGATTCTTCTTTTCTGCTCTCTTCCGCATTCAATTGTTCATTGGTCTTGATCTTTTTAAGCTGTTCAATTCCTTCCTCTTTGAGCTTTTTCACTTCGTCAGCCGATTCAGCCTTATTGATCAGATCGGAATATTCCTGAATCACATCATTGACAAGGCTTGCCTGTGTCAGACGGTATTCCACACCTGCCACCGCATTATTCAGTTCCATAATCGCCTGATTTCTGACTTCCTGGAGCGCCGCCTCGCTGGCCTCCTTCGAAGCATCCTCTTCACTCTTCTGCAATTCGGATTCTACCTGTTCTCTGGTCTTGACCTTACTGATCTCGTCAAGCGCCTGTGCATAAAGATCATTGATCTCACTGGAACGCTCTGCTGCTGCGAACAGTTCGCTATATTTGGCGATAATCGCTTTGATCTCCGCAATCTGCACATCCGCATACAGGGACGGATCATAGGATTCGCTCAGTTTGGTAATGGCGTTATCTTTCCCTTCGAGAAGCTGTCTTTTCAGTTCCTCGTCATCCTTCTCCGACCACTTACCGTTACCGTCATACCAATCGATCAGACCATTGTTCAGGGCATCCTGGAAGGATGTCACTTCCGGTCTCACACCGCCGAACCAGTTATACCATCCCTGAGGATAAACCGGATTCGGATTCAGCTTTGCTTTTTTCAGATCGACCGTTGATTCTTCCCCGTCTCTGACTTTTCTGGCGACAACCACAAAACGGAAATCTTCCATATCATAAGTACAGGTGGAAAGAGTCACCAGTGTATCATTTTCATTGACGTCTACCGGACAGTCGATAATAGAACGGACTCTCAGTTCATAGACAAAGTTCAGGAAGTCATAATCACTGCTGAAGCTGCCTCTGAGGTAATTAAAGAACGGACCATGGGATTCCAATGTATTGGTCTTGAAGACGGAAATAATCTTCCACTTGGCCTTTTCATAGAGGGTATTATAATCAAATACCGCAGCTGTTTTATAGAAGTCCAGTTCATCATACTGCACCAGATTTGCGAACATACTGCCGTCCTGCATATGATGACCATGAAGGATCATATTCTTGGAATCAAGATCACTGCGGTAATCCATGAAGACGGTACCATACTTGGAGTAGTTACCATAGAAATCACGATGGAGGTAATACTCAGGATCTTCATCCCCCTGTGGTTTTACGATGACATAGTCAATGACGGTATTGGGAACGGTAATCCAGCCAACGGTATCCGGATTGACTTCCAGGAGTTTCGCAAAATCCGCCAGAACACCTTCCGAACCGTCTGTCGGTTTCTTATCCTTCGTATCCTCGCCGTCAGGAGTAGAAACCAGTAAGCCTCTGATTTCATCCGTCGTATGACGGTTAATGGCCGGCTCGACGATCATGATATTGATCAGCATGATGGAGGAAACGATAAAGGTACAGATGGCCAGCAGCAGGATAATTTTCCGGATCACATCAATCGGACGATCACCGCCGCAGGGAATAAAGCGTTTCCAGAAAGAGCCTTTCTTCTTCGGTGAGACCAGTTTCTTGGCAGCCGTATAGATCACTTCATTGAAATTGGTATCCAGTATCTCATGACAGGGCAGCAATGCGACAAGCTTGTTGTTATACTCCGCCACATAGACAAAGAGTTTCTTTTTCTCAATCTTCACTTCGCCGGCACTGATATCAATCAGTTCTTCCGATTCTTCCGACTCTTCCGGTTTCTGTTTTTTAGCCTTTTTTGCTTTTTTCTTATTTTTTTCGGCATCCTTACCGGCGGAATGATCCTCCGTTTTTTCCTGAGCTTCGGGATTCTTACATTCCGACTCAATTCGTCTTACCTTACTGAGGATACCGATACTTTCGAAGAAACTCTTGGCTTTTTCAGGATCGTCCTCCGTCAGCACATCAGCGATAAAGATAATGCCGATTTTCTCTTCACCGGACTCACTCACCTTCAGAGCCTCGACAATACTATCCGCAGTCAGATTCACCTCTGTCTTATAGATAATATTGACGTTCATCGAATTCAGCTTCTTTACCGTATCTTCAAAGCTCTTCTCAGAAGTCTGGCCGAATGCCTTTCCATTTCTGGGAAAATATATCTCTGCATTCATCTTTTTTCCTCCTAAGATCATTTATCCCACTGGGGACAAAAATCCCCAGAGACCTGTCTGTTTGCCAATTGCTCACGCAGATCAGCCCCTGATTCTGTCCGACCTCTGCGCAATTTAAAGGATATCCCGGACTTTGACATTAGCGATCGCTTCTTCGATCAGTGGTTCGCTGTCAATCTTAGCCTGTTCTTCGACAACCTTATCCAGAACCGGACGAGTCCGGGGATGTTTGGGCGTAAAGACGGTGCAGCAATCCTCATAGGGCTGGATCGAAATGTCAAAGGTATCAATTTTACGGGAGATATCAATAATTTCTTCCTTATCCATACCGATCAGCGGACGGAACACCGGCATTCCACAGACAATATCGGTACAGGCAATGGCGCCGATCGTCTGACTGGCAACCTGACCGAGACTTTCTCCGGTAATCAATGCCTGAGCGCCTTTCTCACGGGCTAACCGCTCCGCAATGACCATCATAAAACGGCGCATGATAATGGTAAAATATTCTTCTTTACATTTTTCATGGATTTCTTCCTGAAGCTTCGTAAAAGGAACGGTATACATTTTCAGTCTGCCGCTGTAACGTGCCACACGCCGCAGCAGTTCCACGACTTTTTCCTCTGCTCTTTCGCTGGTATAGGGAGGGCTGGCAAAATGAACCGCCATCAGTTCCAATCCACGTTTTGCCATCATATAAGAAGCAACCGGACTGTCGATTCCTCCGGAAATCAGAACACAGGCTTTTCCGCCGGTACCGACCGGAATACCGCCTGCTCCACGTTCCAGACCTGCCCGGATATAGGCGCCGAAATCCCGGACTTCTACGGTAATCACCACATCCGGATGATGAACGTCTACGGTAAGATGGGGATACTGTTCCAGCAGATAGCCGCCGACTTCCGTACAGATCTCAGGGGATCGGAACGGAAATTTCTTATCCGAACGTTTGGCTTCGACTTTAAAGGTACGGATATCCTCCAGGGTATCTTTCAGATATTCCGCCGCCGCCTGCTGAATGGCCGGAAGATCCTTTTCCGTCACACAGGCTCTGGCATAAGCCGCAATTCCGAAGATTCTGGAAACACAGAGAGCAGCCTCATCCATATCCGCATCATCATGTACCGGTTCCACATAAATCGTTGACTGTGCGTCACGGACATGAAATTCCCCTATCTTTGCCAGTCTGCGGCGGATACAGCGCATCAGGGTATCTTCAAAATTTTTACGGTTCAGACCCTTCAGAACGATCTCGCCCAATTTAATTAAAATTATCTCTTTCATCATTCAACTCTTTCCTTTTTGAATCGGAAGCTACTCCGAGATACTCATAAAAGAAGTGTATCACTTTTGCCTGCTTCTTGCAAGAGTATTATTGGCATTTTTGATTTCTTTTACAAGTTCTTCCACATCAGACAAAGTATTATAGCGAGAAAAACTAACCCTTACCGCCGAATCAATCCGGGCAGGCGATAATCCCATGGCTGCAAGGACATGACTTTTCTTTCCCCTGGCGCAGGCCGATCCGCTGGAAACATAAATTCCCTTCTCTGCCAGATAGTGCAGCATCGTTTCCGAACGGATTCCCTCAACGGAAAAATTCAGAATATACGGAAGACAATCCAAATCCGAATTGATATGGACATTTTCAATACCGGCAAGCTGTTCCCGACAGAACCGATTCAGAGTCTGCATCTGCGTCAGTTCCTGAGAGAGATCGGGCAGCTGACGGATCGCTTCTCCCATGGCGCAAAGCAATGCGACAGGTTCCGTACCGGGACGAAGTTTCTGTTCCTGTTCACCGCCGAAATGAAGCGGCAGGATCCTGGCACCTTTCCGGACATAAAGCAATCCGGCACCCTTCGGACCATGAATTTTATGGGAACTGGCACTCAATAAATCGATTCCCCATTTTTTAGGCTTCACCGGAAGTTTTCCGAATGCCTGCACGGCATCCACGTGAAATAACGCCGGCGCTTTGGCACGTTCTATGATACGTCTGACACATTCAATCGGCTGAATCGCACCGGTTTCGTTATTGACATACATAATACTGACCAGAATCGTCTTATCATCTATGACTTCCCGGAGTTCTTCAGGAGAAAACCGGCCCTTCTGATCGGGCTTCAGACAGATGACCTCAAATCCGTCCTTTTCCAGCTGCTGAACGGCTTCTCCTACGGATGAATGTTCAAATGCAGTCGTAATGATCTTATTCCCACGACGTTTCAAAGCGCGCGCCGCTCCGAAAACAGCCGTATTATTACTCTCTGTACCGCCGGAAGTAAAGAAAATTTCTTCTTTTTCACATCCGAGCAATCCGGCGCAGGAAGCACGGGCTTTTTCCAGTTCTATGGCAGCCTCATGGCCTTTTGAATGGAGTGAGGACGGATTGCCGTAACAGAGCGTCATCATACGACAGGCTGTCTGCGCCGCCTCTTCACAGGTCATGGTGGTAGCGCTGTTATCAAGATAAATTTCGTTCAATTTAATCACCTGATTCAGACATGAAACTTTAAAATCGGGAAATACTAAAGATATCCTCAAACCAAAAGGAAGGGATTCTATGAATATCACAAAAGAAGAGTATGCGGGAATGGTAAAGGCGGCAGCTCCCAAAAGTACACTTTGGAAAGACTGTCTTTATGCCTTTGCCGTCGGCGGACTCATCTGCGTGATCGGTCAGGCACTGACAGATACCTATCAGTTGGCACTGGGAATGGAACTGAAGGATGCACGGTGTATGACCAGTATCACACTGGTACTGCTGAGCGCTGTATTGACCGCTCTCAGCCTCTATGACGACATTGCCAGGAAAGCAGGCGCCGGAACACTTGTCCCTATTACCGGCTTTGCCAATGCCGTAGTCGCTCCTGCCATGGAGTTCAGAAGTGAAGGGTTTATCATGGGAACCGGCGCCAGATTGTTTACAATTGCCGGTCCTGTGATCGTATACGGAACCGTATCTTCCATTCTCTACGGTCTGATCCTCTGTACGGTCAGGATGTTGACCTGACCGGTCTGTTTTTATTCATTTTGACGGCGACGGAGTTTTCCGTCGTCGAATTTTATTGTTTTTTACGAAAACTTTCTTGTCAAACCGGACAGAATGTGCTATGATAAAGATAACATCTTCCGAGAGGGGAATCATTGATGTACGATAAAATATTAACCTCATTATCCTACGGTATGTTTGCCATCGGCGCTAAGGGTGCAACAGGAGCGAATGCCTGTATTGTCAATACGGTGATCCAGATTTCCTCTTATCCCATGACAATTGCCGTCAGTGTCAACCATAGTAATTTCACCAATGAATGTATCAAGATGAGCGGTGAATTTACCGTCAATGTATTGTCCGAAAACACATCCGGCGCTGTCATCGGAGCGCTGGGCTTTACTTCAGGACGTGACGGCAATAAGCTGAGTAATGTACGGCATAAAATTCTGCGTGAGGGTGCGCCTGTCATTCAGGAAGATATCTGCTGCTGGTTCCTGTGCCGGGTCGTCAATATTGTTGAAACCGTCACCCATACGATCTTTATCGCCGAACCCGTGGACGGCAGTGAGTCGATCAAGGGAACACCGATGACTTATGATTTCTATCGTAATGTCATCAAAGGAAAATCTCCGATCTATGCTCCCACCTATCTTCCCGAAGAAGAAGAGGTATTGGATAAATATGTCTGCACGATCTGCAAATATGAATACAGCAGTTCTCTGATTCCGTTCGATGAATTGCCGGACAGTTGGATCTGTCCGATCTGCGGCGCTCCGAAATCCGTTTTCCGGAAAACCGAATAACTCTTCTACATAGCATCTCCGATGCTGACAAAGACATTGTAACATACCCGTTGAAGTATGTCAAGAATACTTGACAAATTTCACTTTATACTTGACATCCTTTCCGAACGAAAGAATGATTTCAAATGACAGAACAGGAAGATCATTATGACAATCAAGGAAGTACAGGACGAAATACTTCGTCTGAAACAGGAAAAAGATATCTGCATTTTGGCCCATAGCTATGAAGCCAGAGAAATTCTGGAAATTGCCGATTTTACCGGCGATTCCTATGCCCTGAGTAAGATGGCTGCCAAAGCACCGAACCGGACGGTCATTATGTGCGGGGTACGCTTTATGGCGGAAACCGTCAAACTGCTCTCACCGGAAAAAACCGTGATACTCTCCAGCCCTGTGGCAGGCTGTCCGATGGCGGAACAGTTTGATGTGTCAAAGATCCGGCAGTTAAAGGAACAGTTTCCGGATCATAAGGTAGTCGCTTATATCAATACAACTACCGCTCTGAAAACCGTCTGTGATGTCTGTGTCACTTCTTCTTCTGCGGTGGAGATCGTCAGGAAAATGGACGGCGATCGGATTTTATTCATTCCGGACTGCAATCTGGGCAGCTATGTTGCCAAACAGATTCCCGAAAAGCGTTTTCAGTTTGTAGAAGGCGGCTGTCCTGTTCATGCTGCGGTAAAACCGTCGGCAGTCGAAGAAGCAAGACGTCTGCATCCGGACGCCGAATTACTGGTTCATCCCGAATGTGTTCCGGCGGTAACGGAACAGGCGGATTATGTCGGTTCTACCAGCGGTATCATGAACTATGCCATGAATTCCGACAAGAAGGAATTCATTATCGGCACCGAAAACAGTATCGCTGAACATTTACAGTATCTTTGCCCTGATAAACGCTTTTATTGCCTGTCCAAATCACTGATCTGTGAGAATATGAAAGCCACTACCCTGATGGATGTACTGCATTGCTGTCAGGGCACCGGCGGTGAGGTAATTGAACTGGATCAGGATACCCTTACCAATGCCCGGAAATGTATTGATGAAATGATCCGCCTCGGCGGTTAACCGTATACTTCTCCCCGAAAGAATTCTTTCGGGGAATTTTCTTACCGGAATACTTACAGAAACCTTTCCCCCAGACGGCTCCTTCAGAAACTTGATTGGTGGGTATTTTTTACATGATGTATTTGCTAAAATCAGCTTTTTAGGAAGGGAGTTCCGAGGAAATGTCGGAGAAATGATTTCCGTTGTATTTTTATGGGAAATATTGACATTTCATGGCAGGTATGATAAAATGAAAATTGTTTTCAGATTCATTTTTTCTGCCTGTTTTTGACACTCACGGAGGTGTTGCGATATGAAAAAATTAGCAGCAGGACTGCTCTGTACAACACTGGCACTCAGCATCGCAGGGTGCAGCGGTACATCCACAAAAGAACAAACTTCTCCGGCTTCTCCCAAGCCTGTATCTCAGAAAACAGAAAAAATCAAAGTCGTGGCTACCATCTTTCCCGAATATGACTGGGCAAGACAGATCATCGGCGAAGATAATGAGAATATCGATCTTTCTTATCTGCTGAGCAATGGCGTGGATCTCCATAGCTTCCAGCCCTCGGCGGATGATATCGTCAAGATTTCCTCCAGTGATATTTTTATTTATGTCGGCGGAGAATCTGACCAATGGGTCACCGATACGCTCAAAAGCGCCGTCAATAAAGATATGGTGGTCATCAACCTGATGGAAATTCTCGGTTCCGATGCCAAGGAAGAGGAACTGAAAGAAGGGATGCAGGGCGAAGACGATGAGCACGATCACGATCATAATGAAGACGATCCTTCTGCGGAAAGCAGTAAGTCCGATGACGATACCGATCATTCCGAAGACTCCGCCGCTGCCGAAAGCAGTGAGGAAGAAGAAGAAAAAGAATATGATGAACATGTGTGGCTGTCACTGAGAAATGCCAAACTGTTCTGTACAAAGATTGCGGATGTCCTTGCCGAAAAAGATCCTTCCCATGCCTCTGATTATCAGACGCGTCTGAATGATTATACCGCTCAGCTCGATTCCCTCGATCAGGAATTCGAGACAATGATCGGCAAGAGCTCACAGAAAACACTTATTTTTGCCGATCGTTTCCCGTTCCGTTACTTCACGGATGATTATCATCTGGATTACTATGCCGCCTTTGTCGGCTGTTCCGCTGAAAGCGAGGCAAGCTTTGAAACAATCGCCTTCCTTTCTTCCAAAGTCGATGAACTGGATGTACATACGATCTTTACCATTGAAGGCTCTGACGGTGCCATTGCCCAAACCGTCATCAATAATACGAAAACCAAGGATCAGGAAGTCGCAATCCTCAATTCTATCCAGTCTGTTACCAAAAAGGATATCGATAACGGCACTTCTTATCTCGGCATTATGAAAGAGAATTATCAGGTACTTGACAAGGCTCTGAACGGTACAGAACCGGCAGAATCTTCTGTGAATACCTCCGCCGATGCTGCGTGAACCGCAGCTCCCCTGACTTTTAATGATCCCTTATCCTGACAGGACTGCTATGCCGGCAGTCCTGTCTCTGTATCCGCAGACTTTCCGGTATTTCAGAAAGTCCGGGTTTGTTCATCAGACGACTACTTCAAACGGAACATCAGAAGGAGAGATGATATGGCAAAAGCCATGAAATGGATTGCGCTGCTTACCGTCATTGCTGCCGTCGGTTTTTCCCTGTGCTATCTGTTTTTCGGGAGCAAGGTATTTCTGACACTGGCCATCACGATGGGAACGATCGCTTATCATTTTGTGATGCGGCTCATTGTGGGGATCGTGTTCGATCTTATCATGAATAACCGGGCGGATTATACCAAAAAATGGTTTCAGGTGAGTGCAAAAGAAAAACAACTCTATGAGAAACTCCATGTCAGGAACTGGAAAAACAAAATGCCCACCTTTCACCCTGAACTTTTTGATCCCTCCCGGCATAGCTGGGAGGAAATCGCTCAGGCAATGTGTCAGTCAGAACTGGTTCATGAAACCATTATGATTCTCTGTTTTGTACCGGTTCTGTTTTCGATTCCGTTCGGCGATCTTGCGGTATTTATCATCACCTCTGTCATAGGCGCCTGCATTGATCTGTTATTCGTCATCATGCAGCGATATAACCGTCCCCGGATCCTGCGCCTGATCCGAAAACAGAAGCGCTGAACCAATCCGCATCCTCTGTCACAATGATCAATCATCCGGCTATGATGCACCAAAACGCTTTTCCCTGTATAGGATATACAGGGGTGATCTGATGCTGCACCGGAACAGAAAAAAGCACCGTCTCAGACACAGAAAACTTCTGTTGCTTGTGTTGACGGTGCTGTTATTTTTTGAATTCCGATTACAATCCGTTTGTTCATCCGTGACGGAAACACAGGCTCAGTCCATGGCAGTCGAACTCATCAACCAGAGTATCTGTGAGATCCTGAGCGAAATGAATATCAGCGCTGAAAATCTGGAAGAACTGACGCTGGGAAAAGATAACCGTATTGCGGCAGTCAATCTGAATACCGTACTCTCCAATCAGCTGAAAAGTGCGGTAACCCTCCGGATTCAGCAGGCAATTTCCAACATACACAACCGACAGATCGATATTCCGCTCGGACTGATTCTGGGAGGAGAATGGTTCAGTCAGCTCGGACCGACCATTCCTGTATGGATATCCCTGTCGGGTCATGTCGAAAGCGACTTTGACAGCAGTTTTGAAAGCGGCGGCATCAATCAGACCGTTCACCGACTCGCTATGAAGGTCAAATGCGATATCCGCATTATTCTGCCGCTGGGAAGCGCCGCCACTTCCGTAGAAACGTCTGTCCTGATCGGCGAGACCGTAATTGTCGGTGAAACGCCCAATGCCCTGCTGCCTTCCGGCAATGCACGTACCAACACATAGACTCCTGAAAAAGGGGAGAACGGTTCTCTCAGGACTCCGTTCTCCCCGATCACTGTCAAAACAGCGGTTATTCTTTTTCAGACAGATAACCGATTCTGACACGCAGCGTACCGGCTGCTTCATTTTTCAGAACCCGTACACTGTTGATATCAATCTTATGGGCATGATCCAGCCGATTATTAGCGGCTTCTATCGCATAATAGAATTCATGAGGTGATTCATGAAACAGTTTATTGACATACTCGTTATATGTCATTTCCGTACCGAAACGCAGCGGAACATAATATTCCTTGCTCAGAGCGGTATTGACCAGCTTATCAATCAGACGATTGCTGAGATTATCATCAAATCCCTGTACCAGAACACCTTCTGCATAGTAATAGTTCATGTCCTTCGAGGTACACATCGGAACAAAAAAGTTATACTTAGCCAACGCATTCTGTTCGTCCTGACTCAGCAATTCCCGCATGGTCTGGATACTGTCAGCAATGGTATGATTCTTTGTAATATCTTCCGTTGTCAGATTCAGATACTCATAGTTGATCTTATCGTCAGCATCATCCCAGGTGACATCCAGATGATACCACTCACCGCTGAGTTTCACCACATTCCACATATGGGAAACACCGTCAGCTTCTCCACGCACGGTACTGCAAGGAATACCGACTCTCGTCAGCAATACCTGCATTGACTTGGAATAGCCCTCGCAAACCGCCTCACCGCTGACCAATGCGCCGTATGCGGAGAAATACTGCCAACCGTCTCCCGTACTGGTCACACCGGTTTTATAGGAACAGTTTGAAATCATCAGATCATGAATGATACGTTCTCTCTGGTACTCGGTCTTATCCTTTCCCACATGAGACAGAATCTCATCCACTTTATTATTGAAGGTATCAATATACCTTTCACAATCATCCGAGGAAAGTACCGAATAGAACTCCACTAACGTACTGTCATCGGCATAGGCATAGCCAAAGAGGTTTTCAATCCAGAATATCTCCGGTTTATCACAGATATAGGCATTCACCACTTCACGGATCTCGGATTCCGACATTTTATGATTGGCAATCCTGATCCGGGAAGTCCGGAACCGTCCGTTTTCATCCGCATCATTGGTCACACGAAATACGCTATGATCGATCCGATCATACAGACTGCGTTTTTCGTCCGTATCAAGGGCATCATAGCCGCTGCGGATACGGATCAGCTGATAGTCTTCGGCAGAATAATGATAAACTTCATTATCAATCGGTTCATAGTCACTTTCATTGGTTTCATGATCGCTGATCTGAACCGCTTCGATATCGTTAAGCGTCGGGCCACGGTTTCCGGAGCAATTGAAGATCAGCAGGATACAAGCAATCAATAAGGTCAGTGTAAAACCGAAAAAGAGAACATATAGAATGTTCGATACAATTTTCTTCATCTAACCCCACCATGATTCAGATTCCGGTATCGCTGTCCTGACAGCGTCAATCTACCGGGATGGCTTCTGTTCAGAAGAGAAGATCATTCATCATCCGTTGTTTGCTTTTTCTTTTCTGTATCACGCTTTTTACCGTTATTTTTATTCTGATATGCCTTGAGACTCTGTCTGGTCTTTTTAAGGGTCGCCAGATTAGCGGACAGATCATCATCCGCTTTTTTCATGATACCCTCGATATATTGATTAGCGGCATTCTTGATCTGAGCCGCTTCCTCGTTGGCTTTATTGATAATTTCAGCAGCTCTCTGCTGAGCCTGACGGGTGATCTCGTGACGTTCCACCATACCCTTGGCTCTTTCTTCAGCCTGCTGAACGATGGTTTCCGCTTCCTGCTTGGACTTTGCGATAATATTACTGCGGTCAGCGGCAATACTTTTAGCCTGTCTGACTTCCTGCGGCATATTGGTACGCATTTCCTCTACAATTTCCTGAATACGCTCCGCATTCACAACCTTTTTACCGCCGCTGAGAGGCATTTTAAATGCGCTGTCCACGATCTCCTGCAATTCGTCGATCAAGATTTCCAGTTTCATTTTAATTGACTCCTTTGCTTTATTCTTAATAATATTTCGTCATGAATACATTCCGGTACGAAGGAATGAATATCTCCGCCAAAGATCCCCACCTGTTTCACGATACTGGAACTCAGATACAGATTCTGGGCGCTGGTTGTCAGAAAAACCGTCTCCAGATTCTCGTCCAGTTTGCGATTGGTAAGAGCCATCTGAAATTCATATTCAAAATCCGATACGGCACGCAGTCCTTTCACAATTGCGGAGGCTTTTTTCTCCCGGGCAAAATCCGCCAGCAAACCGCTGAACCCTTCAATTTCAACATTCGGAATATCGGCTGTTGCTTTGGAAAGAAGATGTTTTCTTTCTTCTATCGTAAACCACGGCTGTTTTTCGAGATTGACCAAAACAGCGACAATCACACGGTCAAAGAGCTTGGAAGCCCGCTTAATAATATCAACATGGCCAACGGTTACCGGATCAAAGCTGCCCGGACAGATTGCAATCGTCATATTCCTTCCACTTCCTTATGTGAATACACGGTAATCATAATTTTACCGTATCGATAATGTTTTTTGACAGCAAAGTCACCGATCATTTCCGGCAGAACTTCTTCCGCGGGATGTTCGCAGAGAATGATACCGCTGTCATTCATCACAGCCGGCAATTTTTCCAATGCCCGCTGCAGAATTCCAGTCTGATACGGCGGATCGAGAAACGCAATATCAAATCGTTGTCGGGTACGTTCCAGAAACGAGAGCGTATCCGTTGCCATCACATCAGCCTTTTCCGTCAGTTTCGTGACGGCGAGATTCTGCCGTACAGCCTGCAGCGCTTTCGGGTCACGGTCAACAAAAACGGCTTTTTCTGCGCCTCTGCTCAATGCTTCGATTCCCATCTGTCCCGAACCGGCAAAGGCATCCAGAAATGTCCTGCCCTCAATCGAAAACTGGATCACACTGAACACTGACTCTTTCACCTGATCCGTCGTCGGTCTTACATCCTGTCCGCCGGGGGTGGTCAGTTTTCTTCCTCTGGCTGTCCCTGTAATCACTCTCATCTTGTACCCTTCCTCCCCAAAGGCCATGCCTTTGGCATCCGCCCGCTGTGCTTCACCAATTGCTGTGAATGGCTTTCCGATCCATGTCCGCCGTTCTGACACACTGAGTGCCATGAAACTCCGGAATACGATCATTAACCGAGCGGTTCGTTATTTTAAACAGGAGCATCCACTGACCATACCGCAGAAAAATCCTGTATCGTCATACACTGCAAACGCTGCGCACTCACATAATAATTATAAAGTATCCAAAAAAATTGTCAATAGCCTTTTTGCATAGGGAACAAAATTATTCGGAATATTTTTGATATAGATTATGATGACGGTTCTTCGACAGACTCTGATTGATGGAAATGCTGATACACCGCTTCTGCTGCCGGTCGGTTCATTCCCCTGACCTGCAGAAGTTCTTCGATTTCCGCCTCTTTGATGCGTTTGATCGTCTTGAAATAAGACAATAACGCTTTGGCACGTTCCTGACCGATCCCGTCAATTTCTGTCAGCGAAGTGGAAAACGCCCGCTTACTGCGTGCCTTTCTATGATAGCCAATGGCAAAACGGTGAACTTCATCCTGTAATGTGGACAGTAACGTAAACGCCTGACGTCTGGAGGTAATGGAAATTTCACATCCTTCATCCGTGACCGCTCTGGTACGGTGTTTACTGTCCTTCACCATGCCAAATAACGGGATCTTTAACCCGAATTTTTCTAATACCGGCCGTACCGCAGAGACCTGTCCCTTACCGCCGTCAAGAAGAATCAGATCGGGTAATTGTCCGAACCCTTCACCGCTCTCCTTATTCTTTTCATATTCCTCAAAACGGCGTGTCAGTACCTCATGCATGGAAGCATAGTCATCTTGTCCCGCAAATCCTTTGATCCGGAAGCGGCGGTAATTACTTTTATAGGGACGTCCGTTTTTGAATACGACCATGCCCGCAACGTTTTCACTGCCCATCAGATTCGAAATATCATAGGATTCGATCCAGACCGGCGGTTTTTCCAATCCCAGTAATCCTGCCAGTTCATCCAGCGCAGACAGTTCATGACCATAATGTCCATGACTCTGAGCCAGTTTTTCTGCGGCATTCTGACGGCACATTGTCAGAATCTGAAACTGTTCTCCCCTCTGCGGATAGTGAAATCTGACACGTTTCCCCCGCAGTTCTCCCAGACGGCTGAGAATCAGTTCCTCATCTTCCGGAACAGCGTCTAATGTAATGACAGGAGGAATGTTCTTACGGATGGCATAGTATTGCATCAGAAACTCCGCTCTTGCCGCAGAGAGATCCGTATCCTGCCCGAACTCACGCACCAGAAAGTCTTCTTTATCAAAGAGTCTTCCATTGGCAAACCGCAGGACTGCAAAACAGGCATCCTCGCCCTCCGTCATCAGGGCAATGACATCCTGTTCCGGAATACTCGCCGCTACGACTTTTTGTTTCTGGGTGATTTTTTTCACGGCATCGATCCTGTCACGCAGCTTTGCCGCCAATTCAAAATCGAGATTTTCCGCAGCAGCATTCATTTTCCGGGTCATGAGTCTGATGGAATCACTGTCACCCTTTTTCAGAAAATCAATGGCGGCATTGACATTTTCACGATACTGCGGCAGGGTAATTTTTCCGCTGCAGGGAGCGGAACATTGTTTGATATAATAATTCAGACAGGGACGGCCTTTGCCCAGATCACGGGGAAATACTTTCTGACAGGAAGGCAGCTGAAAGATCTTCTGCGCTTCCTCCACGGCATTCTGGGCATTCCAGGCACTCATATAGGGACCAAGATATTCGGCGCCGTCATCAGCCTTTTGCATCACCATACTGATTTTGCGCCACTCATCACGGGATATACGGATATAACAATATCCCTTATCGTCTTTCAGAAGAATATTATATTTCGGCTTATGCTGCTTGATCAGACTGCATTCCAGCACTAACGCCTCAAATTCACTGCCGCATAGAATATAATCAAAATGATCGACATTCTGTACCATACGGCGCACCTTTTCCGGATGATTCTTATCCGAACCGAAATACTGACTGACACGGTTTTTCAGCGCTTTTGCCTTTCCGATATAGATAATCTCATCGTTTTTATTTTTCATGAGATATACTCCCGGACTCAACGGAAGTTTCATTGCTTTTTCCCGTAATTCTTTCAATTCCATCGTTATCACCGATCCCGTTCAATAAGAGACACTCAGAATACACCCGGAAGAGCTGACCGTATACGAAACACCGCCGCTGATCCCGTCAATTTCAAATACACGCTGGTTTTCGATCAGCTCACTGACAGCCGCTTCCAGTTCCTCCGGTTCAGCGAATTTCACCGTAAAACTATTCTGATCCGTATCACGCAGCGCCGCTTCACGGATCTTTTCAAAATCATATCTTTCAAAATACAAATCATTATAGATATAATAATTATATCTGACACCCGTTGTCTGAGGATAAGGCAATTCGTCATTCGGCTTATGGGTACGCGCCAGATCATCATGGGAGATCAGAAAATACTCATGGGTTTTGACTTCTTTCCCATCCGGCATCACCGGATCGTCCCATGTCACGTCAATAAAATAATATTCCTCATCCAGTTTCACAAAGTTCCATTGATGGGAACCTTCTTCGCTGCTTCTGGTACCGTTGACCTTTCCGCAGTCAATGCCCAGCCGCTGCATCAGCAATTGAAACGCGCTGGAATATCCGGAACATACCGCTTTTCCCTGTACCAGACATCCATAGGAAGTGGAACCGATCAGGAGTGTATGGGTATCGTCTCCCCGGATAGAATCCAGTGTTTCTTTATCATAAGAGGCATGGTCCACAAGATAATCGTGGACATATAATACTTTATCATAATCCAATGAAAACGTTTTCGCTTCATCGACAATTTCTTTCACGGTTTTTTCCAGTTGTTTTTGTGCTTTACGGATCTCATCCGCATCATCACTGTAAAGTACCGGTTCCACAGAGATCACGGATTGTTCTCCCCATGTTTTGGTACGGTAATTATAACTTCTTCCCAGCCAGAAGTATTCCGGATGATCGTCCATCACGGCATAATAGGCGTTTTTGACATCATCCTTATCCACATTTTCAAAGGTAAAGGAAGTCTGATAGTCATCGATCATATAAACAAAACGATTATAAATATCAATCTGGGTTTCACTGAGGGTATTTTTCAAGGAAAAATCAAATTTTTCGGAAGTATCGGTAATCTCATACGAAGAAAGGGCATGGGAAGATTCTTTTGAAACCGCACTGCTCTGTCTCCGGCTTGTTTCCTTCGATTCCTGCGGCC
>CACYCN010000018.1 GCA_902772895.1 uncultured Ruminococcus sp. | reverse complement strand
GGGCTCTGCCCCTGGACCCCGCTGGGGGCGTGAGCCCCCAGACCCGCGTGTTCGCGGCCCGCTCGCTGCGCTTCGCTTACTTCTATGCGTATCTTCTGCTTCCGTGTCCGCGGTTCTCACAACATTGATTTCGAAGATACTCAGATATGCAGGTCTTAACTAGTCGGTTAGTTTTATAAAATAAATATCACAACAGAATCAAAACAAAACAGGCGCATGAACTACCCAAACCGTAGTCATGTGCCTGTTATAATTTTGTAGCCGGAAAGCAGCCCTTCGGGCTGCGGCGGCGGATGGAAAGTCATTTCTTCCGTATCTGCGCCGTCAACCGCGGACACGGAACTTGAAGTTCAAACAGTCAGAGTGAGCGTATGCGAACGCCAACGCGAATTGGGTGCGCAGGCTCTGCGCCGCCGTGAACCGCGGACACGGAACTTGAAGTCCAAACAGTCAGAGTGAGCGTATGCGAACGCCAGCGCGAATCGGGAGCGGCAGCTTGCCGCATTAGTCGTTTTGATGGTAGTAGGTAGATTCCATGAGATCTACGGAGACGAAGGTCATTTTAGAGATATCGTAACCATAGTTTTTTTCCATTTGTTCCACAACTTTGTCAGTGACACGGAATTCTGGGAGTAACGTATAGGAATGGAATTTCTGATGAAGACGTAAAGCCTCGTTTTTATCGAGATACTGTACGTGTTCACCGCTTTCCGGGACAGAGAAAACAAAAAAGTACAGCGGAGCGGTTTCGGGACCTATGCCGGCATCGTAACCATAGAAACTGTGTTCCGGGTCATAAACCGAAGAGAATCCTTCATAGATCCCCTGAGAGATGGCAAGACTGCCGGATAAAGAAATGCTTTGATTCTGAATGGTATAAATACGCTGAACGGTGGCTACGGAAGAAGTTCCCTGGGGATTGGTGCGATAGATACAGAGATTATTGTTTTCGTCAACATATAACTCATCGACAATTTCAAAGTTTGACGGATCGGAACCGGCAAAACGGACATATTCGGATAATTGCTGATACGTACGGTAAGAACGGAAGGAATTATTCTCATACTTGATAATTTCAAGAGCGACACCCTGATTAGGCGCGCTTCCGGAGATACCGCAGTAATACTGTACCACTAATTCCGGACTGCCGTCATGATTGAAATCATCCACGATTTTTTTATTGATCTGCCAGGCATATTTGGGAGAGTTGGTAAATTCTGTAGAAACAGGACCGCCGCCCTGAGCCTGCATCGTATCGGCATATTCCTGTAAAGCCTGTCTTTCCGATTTGACAGGAGGCGTCGGATTACTTTTCTGATCGGCAGAAGATTCCTCTTTACTTGTCTGACTGCTTTGTTCCTGAGAACTTTCCTTACTGCTTTCCTGAGAACTTTCCTTGCTGCTTTCCTGAGAGGTTTCTTTACTGTTTTCCTGAGAGGATTCGTCGGAGCTTTCCGGACTGCTTTGGGTATTGGAACTTTCCTGAGAGCTGTCCTGAGAACTTTCCTGGGAGCTTACCGGAGAGCTTTCTGCGGAAGACTGCACACTGCTTTCCTGAGAGGACTGAACAGAGGATTCCGATTTTGAGCCGGAGTCTCCACAGCCGGCAGCCAGGGTTATCAAAGCGGCGGTAAGCAATGCGATCAGGGGAGCGGATTTTTTCATCATAATCACCTCGTAATAAATTTACATAACAGAATGATCAACAGAATTGAAGCGGAGTATCACAATCGGGAGCCGGAGAAAATACAGAAAATATCATGGCGCAGGTGCCCGGGAAATGGCGGGTACACTGCGCCTGGAAAGAGGTCTGTCAAAAGATCAGTCGCCAAGTCCGATACGGTTATACTGACGAAACAGTATTTCTAAAACAGCGCCGAGGAAAATGCCCATCAGGATATAGAGAGCGATGCGTAAACTGAGAGGCCCTCCGATAATGATCTGACCGAGTTCACTTTTATAGAATAAATTATACCATTGGAAATTCAGTTTACTGAGTCCCTGTAAACCGCCCATAAGGGCAAAATCCAGAATGACCAGAACCCAGGCTGCGGCCTTGCGGAAAAAAACGGCTAACAGGAAATAGACGCCGATCGAAATGAACACAAAACTTCCCTCCATTGACAGATGAAAGTTCATAATACGGATGACGTAACCGGCGGCAATGAAGATAGCCGCAACAATAAAATAGACGATTCGATTTCGTTTCATATGATTTCCTCCAGCATTTCGGAGAACGTGATAATATACCTGTCAGCGTGTTGCTTCAGATAGACACTATCACCTTCAGAGGCCCGGTCATATACGGCTACGGTATACATTCCTGCCAGTGCGGCGCCATGGATCCCTTCGGGAATATCTTCAAATACCATACAATGCTGCGGCGCAACACCGAGCTGATCGGCGGTATATAAATAAACATCGGGAAAGCTTTTATTTCTTCCGGCTTCGGAGGTATAGCAGACAGCGTCAAACAGATGATCGATCCGGTTATTTTTCAGAACCGGTTCAAGAAGACGGGGATTGGAAGACGTAGCAAGAGCGGTACGGATTCCGTTATTTCTCAGCCGGATCAGATATTCCCGGACAAAGGGTTTCAGTCTGACATGATGGGCATATTCATATTCCGCCATACTCAGCCAGACAGACATGATCTGTTCGATACTTTCGGTAAGTCCATAAGTTTCTTTGGTATATTGAGCGGCTGTTTCGAAATACATTCCCCTGACGGTATCGGTATATTCTTTGGTAACGGGAATTCCTCTCTGCATCAGGAAATCCCTGTCGATTTTTTCCCAGACATACATAGAATCAATAATGGTTCCGTCCAGATCAAAAATTGCCGCCTTGATTTGTTCCATAGTGACCTCCGGAAAGGAAAAACTTCCTTTTTAACAGTACAATTATATCATATCCGGGATAAAGTTTAAATGAACAATGTATTACAAATATTCAGAATTTTTTTGTATAATTTTATCAAAAGAAAGCACGACAGGACAAGCCTGTCGTGACAGAAACCATGATTTCATTCAGAACGGATCATGACCGGTACGGGAATGAAGGAACAGGATTC
>CACYCN010000017.1 GCA_902772895.1 uncultured Ruminococcus sp. | reverse complement strand
TGCTGGATACGGCGTTCCTGACGCTGCATATCCTTCCGACGATCAGAGATTTCTTTTTCAGCATTTGTCAGAAGCTTATGAGCTTCGTCTTTTCCGGCGATAACGGCTTCTTTCTTTGTAGCCTCCGCTTCTCTCTGTGCTTCTTCTACAATCCGCTTCGCCTCGATTTCCGCAGAGCCGATTTTTGTTTCGCCAACCTTTTTACGGTATTGAATACCGGCGAAAAATGCGCCGACACCGGCGACAGCGGCTGCTGCGATCATCAGAATGATGGCTAAAAACAGATCCATTTTGAGTAGACACCTCCTAAGTTTGATTTGTTTCAACATACGTTCTCAAGACAGATCGTAAATCAGCTCAAAGGTGCCGTGAGTATTCTTTTTTACTTATCAATGGTTCGACATTATGTAATTGAATGTACTGTCAGTACGATAAAGGGAGAAAAGCCCGCGATAATACCGTGCAGGAATCCAGACCGGCATGGTATAAACGTGAGCGGAACAAAATTGTCCAGTGACAGGTTTCATATCATCAATCACTGTATGGCGGCAATTGCCAGACAGGTCGATTGCTTCCAAAACTTCGTGTCATCTCATTAAAAGGGAGCAAACACGGAAAATTGTAAGATAAATAAATATGAAAAATCTCAACGGCATGATTGAGATGAAAACAAAAATGAGGGATTACCCTCTTATCTGCGTAAATTCTCATGAACATTACGCCTATCATATATTTTATACTACAGACAGGCTAATTGTCAAGATTTTTATGCAATTTACAGAAAATGATTTGGGTTTTGGTTCTCAATTTGTGGTAAAAATGGATAGTCGGTGGTATTTTGCGCATAAAAGGGGCAGGGGACAGGAAATCTTTTCGAAATCAGCTGCGTCATACGATTGTCAAAAGTTTTGGATAGGTCTCGGTTTCACACAGCCAAAGGAAGCATTGTTCTTTCGGGATCTGTTCTGTTTTTTCTTCGTCATATACTTTTATCCCCCACTGCTGCGTTTGCGTCGGATACGCTACCTTCCTTCGTGATGTCTGCGGCGAGGTGTTTCCCCTGACAGGGAGCGTTTCCTGTCTTACTGCGGAAAACCGATACGCACAAACATTTTTCCGGACAATAGGATTTTCAATGACGAAATCATGCGATAGTATCCGTAACATAGAGTTTGCGATCTGGGAAGAATTATGTTTGATTTTATGATCGATTTGCGGTACAATGTAGGTATGGAAAAGAAAGAACCTTCTATAAGGAAATAAGGAGTGGCACAAGCATTGAATGAAGTACAGATGGCAGAACTGGTGAAGGTCAGAAAGCAATTGATAGAACAGGAATTTGCTGAGCTGAACAGCCGGCAGCGAGAAGCCGTATTGACCTTGAAAGGACCGTTATTGGTGCTGGCAGGAGCCGGCAGCGGTAAGACAACCGTATTGGTTAACCGTGTGGCACATTTACTGCGCTGGGGAGAAGCCTATGAAAGCGAGACGGTCTATGGTGATTACAGCGATGAGGAACTGACCGAAATATTTGCTGCTGCAAAAGAGAAACGATCCTTGTCGGATGAACTGGCAGATCGGCTTTCTGTGGGAAAAGTATATCCCTGGCGGATCTTAGCCATCACTTTTACAAATAAAGCAGCCAATGAACTCAAGGAACGTATTTGCCGTAAGGTCGGTGAACAGGGAAATGATATCTGGGCAATGACCTTTCATGCCTGTTGTATGAGGATCCTGCGGCGTTTCGGGGATCGGATCGGTTTCAGTAATCATTTTGTGATCTATGATACCGACGATTCCAAACGTCTGATGAAAGACTGTATGAAGGCGCTGGAAATCGATGAAAAAATGATTCCGGTGAAGAGCGCATTATATGAGATCTCCCGGGCAAAGGATCAGATGATCGACCCGGAAGGTTTCCGTAACAGAGCAGGAAACGATGTCCGGCTCGGTTCCATCTCAAGAATCTATACCCTGTATCAGCAGCGGCTGATGGCGTCGGATGCGATGGACTTTGACGATATTATTTTTTATACCGTCAGACTGTTCCGTGAATGTCCCGATGTACTGGATAAGTACCGTGAACAGTTCCGTTATATTATGGTGGATGAGTATCAGGATACCAACCAGATTCAGTATGTACTGGTGCGGATGCTGGCAGAGAAATATCAGAATCTTTGTGTAGTGGGAGATGATGACCAGAGTATCTATAAGTTCCGTGGCGCAACCGTGCGGAATATCCTGCATTTTGATGATGATTATGCCTTTGCCAAAATGATCAAGCTGGAACAGAATTATCGTTCGACCAAAAATATTCTTGACGCTGCCAATGAAGTGATCCGTCATAATGAAGAAAGAAAAGGAAAGGAACTCTGGACCGATCAGATCTGCGGCGATAAGATTGTCGCATATCAGGCGAGAGATGAACGTGACGAAAGTGATTTCATTGTCACGGAAATCCAGAAGTGTGTGGAAAACGGCGGTAAATATGCAGACTGCGCGGTGCTGTACCGGATGAACTCCCAGTCACAGTCGATTGAGCGCGCGCTGGTCAGAGCCGGGGTGCCGTATCGGATTATCGGCGGTCACCGGTTCTATGAACGCCGTGAAATCAAAGATATGACGGCATATCTGAATGTCATCAGTAACCATCATGATAATATCCGTCTGAAAAGAATTCTGAATGTACCCAAAAGAGGCATTGGTGAGAAAACAATCACCAGTCTGGAACAGATCAGTGAAACACTGGGACAGAGTATGTTTGATACCATGCGTCAGGCGGATGAATTTGAAGCTTTGGTCAAGAGCAGTCCGAAACTCAATGCTTTTTGTGATATGATCGAAGAATTTTCCACAATGCTGGAAGAAGTGCCGGTTTCCGAGATGTATGAAAAACTGGTTGAAAAGCTCAATTATGAGAGCTATATTCAGAAAGTCAGCGATCACGGCGATGCCGCTATTGATAATATCCGTGAATTGGCTTCCGGTATTGTGCAGTATGAAGAAGAAAACCAGGGAGAAGCATCTCTCAGCGGATTCCTGGAGGAAATTTCTCTGATGACGGATATTGATGCTTATCAGGAACAGGAAGATAAGGCTTTATTGATGACACTCCATTCCGCTAAGGGTCTGGAATTTGAAAATGTATTTATCCCCGGTATGGAGGAAACGATTTTTCCGGGATTTCAGGCCGCCATTTACGGCGAGGAACTGGATGAGGAAAGACGTCTGGCTTATGTGGGGATCACCAGAGCAAAAAAACGTCTGTTCCTGATATCTGCCGACAGCCGTATGGTGTTCGGCAGAACCAGCCGGAATAAACGTTCCCGCTTTGTAGAGGAGATTCCGGAAGAACTGCTCGATCATCAGAAAAAAACCTTTACCATTGATCCGAATATTGAGATTCCGGTGCCTCGCGCCAACCGGAAGGCGGATATTGCTGTCAGCAGAACCATCAGTGCGGCGACTCCTGCCAAAACAACAGCGGCATATAGCATCGGTATGCGTGTCAGACATAAGAACTTCGGTGAAGGTACCATTATCAGTGCTAAGCCGATGGCATCCGATATGCTTCTGGAGATCGCTTTCGATGAAACAGGTACCAAAAAACTGATGGCTAAATTTGCAAATCTGACCGTCATTTCGTAACTTCCTGTACCATATGATTTGTCAGGAACACGGAACGAAATGCGTATCCATAGGATCGTAAGGATGATATGGATGATTGA
>CACYCN010000016.1 GCA_902772895.1 uncultured Ruminococcus sp. | reverse complement strand
GATTATTTCTATAAAAAGCCGCTGCTGCCGAAATCGGAACTGGAGAAGCTGCGGGACGGACTGATCATCGGCAGTGCGTGTGAAGCCGGTGAACTGTATCGGGCGATTCTCGACGGCAAGAGCCGGGAAGAACTGAAATCCATTGCTTCCTTCTATGACTATCTCGAGATTCAGCCGATAGGCAATAATATGCATCTGGTACGGGAAGGAAAAGTCAGGGATGCGGAACAGCTTCAGGAGTATAACCGATTGATCGTTTCTTTGGGAGAGGAACTGAATCTGCCGGTCGTGGCGACCTGTGACGTACATTTTATGGATCCCTATCAGAGTGAATACCGGAAAATTCTGCTCACAGCCCAGGGATTCAGTGATGCGGAAGAACAACCGCCCCTGTATTTCCGGACAACTGCCGAAATGCTCAGGGAATTTGAGTATCTCGGCAAAGAGAAAGCCTATGAAGTAGTGGTAACGAATACGAATTATATTACGGATATGATTGAGAATATCCGTGCGGTACCGAAAGGAAACTTTCCGCCGTTCATTCCCGGTGCGGAAGAAGAACTGACCAGTATCACATGGGAGAGAGCCAAAAAACTATACGGTGATCCGCTGCCGGAGATCGTCCGTGCCAGAATCGAAAAGGAACTGAATTCCATTATTTCCAACGGTTTCTCGGTATTGTATATGACAGCCCAGAAACTGGTTGCCAATTCTAACGAACACGGTTATCTGGTAGGATCCCGAGGATCGGTCGGTTCTTCGTTTGTGGCGTCCATGTCGGGTATTTCGGAAGTCAATCCGCTGTGTCCGCATTATGTCTGTCCGAAGTGTCAGAATTCCGAGTTTTTTGAAGACGGCAGTTATGGATCAGGCTTTGATCTGCCGCCCAAGAACTGTCCGAACTGCGGCACCGAATATCTGCGTGACGGCCATGACATTCCTTTTGAGACATTCCTTGGATTCAAGGGAGATAAGACACCGGATATTGACCTGAACTTTGCCGGTGAATACCAGAGTCGTTCCCATCGTTATACGGAAGTGCTGTTCGGTAAGGAGAACGTTTTCAAGGCTGGAACGATCGCTACCGTTGCGGAAAAGACAGCGATCGGTTATGTCCGGAAATATTCGGAAATAACGGGTCATACCGTCAATAAAGCAGAGGAAATGCGGCTGGCGGCAGGGTGTACGGGAGTCCGCCGCACGACCGGTCAGCATCCCGGCGGTATGGTAGTTGTTCCCCGGATGAACGATGTCTATGAATTCTGTCCGATCCAGCATCCTGCCAACGATCAGAAAACCGAAAGTATCACCACCCATTTTGACTTCCATTCGATCCATGATACGGTCTGTAAACTGGACGAACTCGGTCATGATGTGCCGACCATCTATCGGTATCTGGAAGAATATACCGGCATTGACGTAATGAAAGTATCGATGAGTGATCCGCAGGTGATGTCACTGTTCACCTCTACAGAAGCCCTTGGTGTCAAACCGGAAGATATCGATTCCCTGACAGGAACCTTTTCATTGCCGGAAGTCGGAACCAGTTTTGTCCGTCAGATGCTGATCGAAACCCAGCCTAAGACATTTTCCGATCTGCTGCAGGTTTCGGGACTGTCTCACGGTACGGACGTATGGATCGGCAATGCATCCGAACTGATTGCCAAAAAAATCTGTACGATTTCAGAAGTAATCGGTACCCGTGACAGTATCATGGTTTACCTGCTTGAACACCACCTTGAACCTAAGCTGGCGTTTAAGATAATGGAGATAACCCGTAAGGGTAAAGCGCCCAAACTCCTGACGGAAGAAATGAAGCAGGATATGAGAGCCCACGATGTTCCAGAATGGTACATCGACAGCTGTCTGAAAATAAAGTATATGTTCCCGAAAGCCCATGCTGCGGCATATGTTACGGCAGCTATCAGACTTTGCTGGTTCAAGGTACATGAGCCTTTGGCTTTCTACGCTACATATTTCACTGTCCGCGGTGAAGACTTCGATGCGGAGACTACTCTTAAAGGTATTTATATGGTGCGTGACAAGATAGACAGGCTCAGCAATATGTCGAAAGACGAACGTTCGGGCAAGGACAGCGGCGTACTTGATATGCTGATGCTTACAAATGAGATGATGTCCCGCGGATACGAATTCCTGCCCATTGACATCAATAAATCTCATGAG
>CACYCN010000015.1 GCA_902772895.1 uncultured Ruminococcus sp. | reverse complement strand
TCACCTCCTGAGCTGCTTCATTTTGTCAGCTATCCGATATACTTTCCCACCGGAGCAAATTTCTGATATATCATTATAACATATTATCTTCACGAAATCTATACCTTCACAAATAAAAAGAGAAAAATCATACCATAAATCAAAAATTTTTTTCCTCAGTTCCTTCCGATAACCCCTTTTTAGTCTCTGACAGAAGAATCCATACAAGATGAAAATTTTTTCGGAATTTAAGGATTTTTTAATAATTGACCTGTTATCATAGAGATACCAGATGACAGGAGGGAAATAAAATGATTTTCAGTATTTTGAAGCGTGACCTGAAACGAAAGAAAACCATGAACACGATTTTATTGATTTTCATGATATTATCTGTGATGTTTGTCTCATCCAGCGTCAATACCATGTTATCGGTATCATCGGCAACGGATGATTTTCTGAAACTGTCAGGAGCGAAGGATTATTTTGTCGCGATCATCGGCACCAAAGCCGATCAGACCCTGCAGGAAACACTGGATTCACTCAGTTGTGTCAAGTCCTATCAGACGGAACATCTGTATTATCTGAACGGGAATGCCCTCACCTATCTTGATGAAACCGTGGAGATGAAGTCAGACGGTCTTCTGAACTGTATTGATGATCTGAGCATCAGGTTATTTGACCAGGACAAACAGGAACTGACCCATGTCGCACAAGGCGATATTTATATCAAAAACAGTTTTCTGGAAAAGAACAATATTTCTGTCGGGTCAAAGATCACCATCACACTCGGCGGATATTCACAGGAATTTACCGTCAGAGGCGCCGTACTGGATGCGTTGTTTGGTTCTGCCATGACCGGTACTCCCCGATTTGTTATCAGCCGCCATGATTTCGATCAATTGAACGAACACTGTTCCGAGGAAATTTACGATATGCTTCACGGTACCCTGCTGAATATCGAAACCGAGGATCCGAAAGCGGTCGAAAACGCTGTCAGCGGCATTAAAGGGGTCGCATTTACCGCACCTCTGGACATTATCAAACTTTCCTACATCATGGATCTGATATTGGCAGGAGTCTTCCTGATCGTCAGCGTCTGTCTGATTACGATAGCGCTTGTTCTGCTGAAATTCACCGTAGGCTTCACCATCAGTGAAGAATACCGGGAAATCGGCGTAATGAAAGCCATCGGTATCCGGAACGGCAGGATCCGCAGTCTCTATATGGTGAAATATCTGGCGCTGGCTTTTGTAGGAGCCATTATCGGATTCGGAACCGGCATTCCCTTTGGCAATATGATGACAGCACAGTCCATGAAATCTTTTATCACAAACACGCATCAGAGTTATTGGCTGAATCTGGTCTGTTCCCTTGCCGTTGTAGGGATCATCGCCTTTTTCTGCTGGCTGAGCACATCCAAGGTCAGCAAATTCACCCCTGTTGACGCCATCCGTAACGGTGAAAGCGGAAAACGCTATCAGAAAAAGGGCTTACTGTCACTTGCCAAAAGTCCTGCCAGACCTGTCTTATTCATGGCGGTCAATGATATTCTCAGTGGGTTCCGTCACTATGTGGTGATGACGGTCACCTTCATTGTCGGTATCCTGCTGATCACGATTACCGTTAATACCATTTCTACCCTGCAAAGTCCGAAACTGCTCCAATGGTTTTCAATGGTAAGCTGCGACATCATACTCGATGACAATGACATAATCGAAAAATTCAACCGTCCTGACGGTCAGACGATCCGGACAGACTATCTCAATGAAATGGAACAAACATTAGCCGGACACAATATTCCTGCGGAATGTTACGGAGAAACCATCTTCAAGTTTTCCGTTCAGAAAGGAGATCACAAAACCGTTTCCATAGGTTTTATCGGCTGCGGCACGACCACCGATCAATACGCCTATCTGGAAGGCACTCCTCCTCAGAATCCGGATGAAGTAGCGCTCAGCTATCTCATTGCCGATAAGCTGGACGCCCGTGTCGGCGATACCGTAACGATCAGAACAGGCGGCGAAAATGAAGAATTTATTGTCAGCGCATTGCTGCAATCGATGAATAACATGGGAGAAGGCATTCGTTTCCATGAAAAACTGGAACTTGATTTTTCAAAGGCGCTCAGTCATTTCGGATATCAGATCAGGTATTCGGATCACCCCTCTGCTTCCGTCATCGAGAGCAGGAATCAAACCGTTCAGAAACTGTATCCTGATTGTACATTACGGACTGCCAGTGAATATGTCGATAATATGATCGGCGGTGCCGCAGGCGCCATGGGCGATACCAAAAACTTTATCATTCTGATCGTAATGATGATCAATATTCTGGTAGTTGTACTGATGGAGAAGTCCTTCCTGACGAAGGAACGGGGACAAATTTCCCTGATGAAAGCAATCGGATTCTCCAACCGTACCCTGATCTTATGGCAGACGATCCGGATTGCGCTGCTGATGGCAGTATCGGTTCTCATAGCGGTACTGCTGACAGAACCCTGCAGTCAGTTAGCGGTGGGCGGAATATTCCAGATGATGGGAGCCAAATATATTATCTTTGACGTCAATCTCATAGAAGCCTATCTCCTCTATCCTCTGGCAGTATTATCCGTCACGGTACTGGCAGCGATGACAAGTTCACTGAGTATCAGAAACATCTCTTCACAAGAAGTCAATAATATCGAATAAGTGAGGTAAGAAATATGAAAACGATTCTGGAAGTCACCGATCTCTGCAAAACCTATATTATCAATAAACGTCAGAATAATGTACTGCGTAATGTCAGTTTTTCCGTCAAAGAAGGAGAAATGGTAGCGATCATGGGACCGTCAGGTTCAGGAAAGTCCACCCTGCTTTATACGGTATCGGGAATGGATCACATGACGGCGGGTGAATCGATATTCAACGGCAGGGATATTTCAAAACTCCGCCCCAATGAACTTGCCGAACTGAGACTTGACGAAATGGGATTTATCTTCCAGCAGATGTATATGTTAAAGAATCTCTCGGTGATAGATAATATACTGCTGCCAGCCCGTCAGTCAAAGCAGAATCCTTTGACTTCGAAGGAGAAGTCGGAATATGCCAAAGAACTGATGCGCAAACTCGGCATCATTGAAATTGCCGATAACGATATCAATGAAGTATCCGGCGGTCAGCTGCAGCGGGCGTGTATCTGTCGCAGCATGATCAACAAACCGAAAATGATATTTGCCGATGAACCCACCGGAGCGCTGAACCGTTCAAGTTCTGACGAAGTAATGGATGAACTGAGCAAGATCAATCAGGAGGGAACCACGATCATGCTTGTCACACATGATGCGAAAGTTGCCTCCCGATGCGGCAGGGTACTCTACATTGTTGACGGCAATATCAAAGGCGAGTTCCACAGCGCCGAATCCGATCCCCGCAAACGTGACCGCTCTCTCAACAACTGGCTCCTCGAAATGGGTTGGTAGTCACCTGCGGCGGCAAGCTGCCGGCGCAGAGCCTGCGCTCCCGATTCAGCGGCAAGCTGCCGCTCCCGATTCGCGCGGCAAGCTGCCGCTCCCAATTCGCGTTTTCGTTCGCATGCGCTCACTCTGACTTTCGGAACTCCACTTTCATGTCCGCGATTCACGGCGCAGGTCGGACAGAAAAAATACTCCATCCGCCGCCGCAGCCCGTAGGGCTGCTTTCCGGCTGCAAAATGCCGGCAACTACTTTATCGTACTTTTCAAGATCATGCGCCTGCTTCATCATGTGCCTGCTTCATCATGTGCCTGCTTATTTTCAGAATCATTGAGAACAGGCAGGCAAGTTTCAGGGACGTTCTTCAAGGGACCGTCCTTTTTTGTCGTGATAAAGGAAATGGAACGGCATCGAAGAATCAGATTTCCGACAGCATCCCGGAAAGATCACTTGAAGGTGATGATATTCAATTATTCACAAAAATGTTACAAAAAAAGCTGGCATAATTCAAAAAAGAGTAGAAACATAAACAACGATTTGGTATAATAAAAGATGTACTTTTAAAAGAGAAGCGAAAATACAGGGAACAAGTCTTCTCCCAAGAATGAACCATACGAAAAGAGTACGATCTGTCAGAACGATTCAAACCGGAATTCCAGCAAAGGTTTATCAAATCATCTCACCAAAGTTCCCTGAAAAAACGACCGAAAGAGAAAGGAAAGTGTCAACCATGAAAAAAGCCGTCCGAACGGGCGCCATCATTCTGGCGCTGCTGTCGGCAATGACTGTCACGAATTCAGTGGCAGTTCCCACCGTATTCGCCTTAACCGATTCCCACGCTGTCGCAGCCGATTCCGACCCGACAGTGACTCCCACACCGCCGAACGATCCATTATCCTCAGCGGCATCGGAAGAGGAATCACCGACTGTCGGCGTCCCGGCCGACAACACACTTCCGGACAGCAAACCGTCCCCCGACACGGCAGCCCCCGATCCTGCTCAGGAAACCTCCCCTGACAATACCGATTCCGGGCAGAACAAACCGGAAGCCCCTGCTGTCATACCGCCGACAGCCGTTGATCCGACACAAGGAGCGGCAGAAGTCCTTGAATCGCTGCAGAATACCGGAACTTCGGAGAAAGAAGGCGTATCGGAAGTTCCGGAGACAATGACAATGACTGTCGGAAGCCAGAAGACCGTCTATTTATCTTCCGTAGCCTTCAGTTCATACAGGATCGCCGATACGAATATCGCAACGGTCACCGCAGTCAGCAAAAACGTTCTCAGTATCACAGCAAAGAGCATTGGTACCACGACACTGACAACCGTAGATGCAAACGGTGTCCAGCGAAAGACCAGAATTCAGGTAGAATATCCGATATCCCGTGTTTCCGGCGGCGATTTTGTCTCTTACGCAACCAGCAAGACCCCCGTCAAGTCAACGATCGAAACCAACAATACCATGCTGATACGCCGTATGACGCTCAGCACAGGGACGTTGATCCGTTATCTGAACCGAACGGATACGAACTATGAATACCGTTACAGTCTGCGCAACACCGACGGCAATTACATAACAGTAAAAAAAGCCTCGACTGACAGTTCCTACCGCATCCGGTTCACAGAAGCCGGCACCTACTATCTGAAACTGAAAGTAACGGATCCGGCAGAGAATCAGAGTTGTATAGAGATGTTTGTTTTCACGGTACAGGGCGCAGCGGTCACAGACGAATTTTCCTCCCAATATACCAATCAGGCATTATCACTGGATCTGAACACCCGCACCGTCGTCACATTACCTTCCAATATCACCACAGTCTGGCGCAGCAGCAGTGATCTGCGCTGCAGCTATTCCGGCAAAGAGCTGATCCTCCGTGGGCCGCAGGAAGGTTATTCCGATCTGTTTATCCAGACGGAAAACGGCACCATGTATCGTCTGATTGTCAGAACAGGCATAACCGCAGGATTTCTTCTTTCCTCCGACAAACTCACCTTAGAAAACGGGAAAACCGCCTCTGTCCCGATCAAGACGGTAGCTCCGGGCATTACGCTGAGTTATCGGAGTGCGAACACGAAGATCGTGAAGGTATCCTCTGACGGTACCGTGACCGCAGTGGGTGCCGGAAAAACCACCATAACGATCACCGCCTCAGACGGTTCCGCATCAACCGTCAGCGTTACCGTCAATACCAGTCAGGTCAGCCTGAACAAGACCAGTGCGCTCATCAAACCGGGAACGACTTTACAGCTGAAAGCCACCATGGACAGCGGCAGTCCTAATACGATTACGTTTACTTCTTCCAATCCTGCGGTTGCCACTGTGGATGCCACCGGTAAAGTCACTGCCGTTGCCAAAGGAAAATCGCTGATCAAAGCGAAAACGAACAACGGAAAAATCGCTTACTGCACCGTAACCGTCACGAATACCACCTCGGCGACCACCGTAAAATTCCTTGGTGTACCGCCGACGGTTCATGTCGGAAAGGTCGTCACCGTCAACGTCACCGCCTCAGACAGTTCCGTCAATGACGAAATCAAAGTCAGTTCTTCCGATACCGCGATCGCGACAGTCAGCTACAGTAACGGCGTTGTGAAGATCAAGGGAAAAGGAATGGGAAAAGCCACCCTGACACTGACGCTGCCCAACGGCAAAAAAGCGACGCAATATGTGTATTCCGTGGGAAATTATAATGACTACCGCACCAATTATATGGTTGAAAAGGGCATAGATGTTTCCTGCTATAACGTCGGAATGGATTATAAAGCCCTGAAAAAAGCCGGT
>CACYCN010000014.1 GCA_902772895.1 uncultured Ruminococcus sp. | reverse complement strand
TTGTCCAGTTTATCAATCCGGATTTTTGTCGGCGCATCACGCATTTCTACCGTTGTCGGAGAACCATCTTCGTTGATTGTGAATTTTTTGGATTCAGCGGTGGTGTATCCTGTGGCGGGAATAAGCTCAGTAAGAGTGTATTCCTCGCCGATCGCCAAGCCGTTGATCAGCTTACGGCGTTTAGTGGAAGTCCATTCAGCAATGATGTTGTTATGACTGTCCGTAATTGAAAGCAGTGCTCCTTCAAGCTCCTCATTGCCTGTAATGCTGAATTTGGATACATAAGTCGTTGTTGAAGGATCGTACATAGAAATATTTTGAACGAGAGAAGTATCCTTAACCGTAAACGAAATATCCTCCGCAACAGCGCGTCCTTTCGGTGGCTCTACTTCATGCAGAACATATGATTTGCCGATTTCAAATTTACCAACAACTATATGGTAACCATCTTCAGTAATCCAGTCCTCAAGTACAGCTCCGTTAGAATCGAGCACCTGTAAATGTGCACCCGAAAGGAACTTACCCGAACCCGGCTCCAATTTTGCAAAAAAGCAAGTGATCGGATAGTCAGTCATTTTGACAAACGTAACACCGGATTTGACGGTAAATGTAACAGGCTTTGCGGTAACATAGCCTGTCGGCGGATTAATTTCTGTGAGAGTATAGCTTTTGCCAACCGTAAGTCCCTCAATTTCTTTCGGGAGCTTAGTGCTAATCCAGTCAGCTATCACATTTCCGTCGATATCTGTGAGCTGTAAATGAGCGTTCTCAATAACTTCTCCCGAAGTATTGATCTTAGTGATATACACGCCTGTAGCAAGGTCGGTCATGGTAATATTGACGGGTTTAAGAGAATCCTTAACCTCAAACTCAATATCGTCAGCCAAAGAATAACCGTCTGGAGCCTTGACCTCATGCAGCTTATATTTTTTTCCGACAATCAATTTGCCGGATACAACATAATCTTCCGTTGCGCTCGAAACCCAAGTTGGAACAACTACTGTGTTTGAGCTGTCAAGGATTTGAAGCTCGGCTCCTGCAATTCGTACTCCTTTTTCATTAACCTTAGCAAACTTATATTCTGTTCGGTGATCGGTCATGGTTACAAAGGTGACACCGCCAGTATCTTTAACTGTAAAGAGTATATCTTCGGCGGTAGTATAACCATCAGGAGTTTTGCTTTCGCGAAGAATATATTTTGCTCCCTCGGTCAGTCCCTTTATTTCCTTTGCCGTTCCGTCAGTAACCCATTCTGCAACTTTTGCTCCTTTTTCTTCAAATATCTGCAGGGTTGCGCCGATAACAGGTACACCGTGTTCATCAACCTTGTTGAATTTTGAAACGGTCTGCAAGTCGGTCATGGTAACCGTTGTAATACTTCCGTCTGACTTAACGGTAAATTCAACGTCTTTCGCCGTAGTATAACCGTCAGGCGTTTTGCTTTCGCGAAGAATATATTTTGTTCTCTCGGTCAGTCCCTTTATTTCCTTTGCCGTTCCGTCAGTAATCCATTCCGTGACTTTGGTTCCGTCTACATCGAATAATTGCAAAGTTGCTCCTTTGACCGGATTGCCTTTCTCGTCCACCTTGTTGAATTTCGTTACAGTTGGTTTATCCGTCATTGTAATTGGCTGCACGTCAGGGGTGTCCCTTACAGTAAATACAACGTCATCGGCTGATAAGAACCCGTCAGGTGCTTTTACTTCATGCAGCGTGTAGGTGCTGCCAACCGTGAGCTTGCCTGTGACCTCATACGGAGTTCCGTCCGTAGTCCATGTGTCAACAACGGTATCACCGTTGCTGTCAAGAATCTTTAGTTGAGCATTTTTGAGTGGGCTGCCGTTTTCATCAACCTTGATAACCTCGATTTTGGTCGGTGCGTCTTTCATAGTAACGCGAGTAACTTTACCGTCCTTTTGAACGGTAAAGGTGATGCTCTCAGCTGTTACATATCCGTTCGCGGGAATCGTTTCAGTAAGTGTGTAATTGCCGGGAGCCAAGTCATTGATAACGTGCGCGTTTTTGCCCGAAGTCCATTTTTCAACAAGCGTACCGTTGGCATTTTTCAGCTCAAGTTTAGCACCCTCGATCTCATTTGTTCCCGTGATATCCGTTTTACGAATTTCAACGGGATTGGGTGCAGGCTGATCGGTAACACCAAGCTCATAGTTGATTTCGGAAACCTCTTTGGGTGCAATCTTAACAGGATATACAGTATCAGACAACTGAAATCCGATAGGCGCTTCGATTTCCTTGATGTAATATTGTTCATTACAAGGAAAAGCCAACTCAGACTGAGCTTCACCGTTACTGTCAGTAGCCGGGAACTGATACAGGAGATTTAAACAATTACTGTCGGAGAATAGACCATAAACCGCGCCGCCGACAGGTTTGTCGCTGCCTTCTTCTGTTTTCTTGATTCTGATTTGTCCTTCGCATTTGTTTGTCACTTTAATAATAATTGCGTTATCTCCGCTTTCAGTGGCAGACTTGTACGCATCAGCAGATATTTCAAAATTCACGGGTTCGGGTTTAATATACCTTTCGGGAATAGCATAACCGCCGCCGTCTTGTTTCAGACCAAGCTCCATCAGTGTGTATTTGCCCTCCGGAAGAACCAAGTAATACCGACCGTCTGTTGTTCTGATCTGATTTCCCATACAGAAGGTGCCGTTTTCTCGCGTATGAGCAGTATAGCTTTCTCCTGTTTCCTGATTGGTAATCTTGAAATAATAGTTATCCGGTGAACTGCCATCATCAGTGATTTTCTTAATTTCAAGGGGAATATTAAAAATATTGGTATAAACATGATCGCGAATCAGCGGTATTTCTTTGTCCACGTCGCTTGAATCAAAGTAGAATGATCTGCTTGTAAACAACGGTGTATAGAAATCGGGAATTGCTTTACGAATTGAACCCTCAACTTGTTTTCCCAGCTCGGTTATTTCATAATAATCAGTCGGAACAATAGCATTAACATTGCTGTAATCAAAATGCTCCATGACATATTCACCGATTGTCTGAGTTAATCCTGCCTTGTTAGTCGGACCGAGAACAAAACTCTTAACATGATAATCATGGTAAAAAGTCGAAACAGTTGAAACTTCTACTCGGAAATACCACCCTTCAAGGTTCTCTGCCGTCGAAACAAGACCGTCGATTTCATCTTCGCGCGATGTATCATATTCAAACTGTGTTCCGATTACTTTTTTGATACGGAAGTCAGCGTTTAATTTAGCGGTTTTCTTTGTCTGAACACGCACATTGAAATAAGCGCTTGGCGGGTCAATTGAGCCGCCTGCAACAACGTCCTGATACGAGGAAGCATAAGCTAATATTCTTCCTTCGTTTGTAGTAGGAATCCCTGTCTTTTCAGCAGAAAGCAGAACTTCCTTACTTGAAGCAGTCAGACTAGCGTTAGATGGAGTAAGTGTAAGTTTATTTCCATCAACTTTAACAGTTACCGTTGCATTTCCAACATTGACTGTTTTATTATTAAACGCACTGAAATTGCTGCTCAGAACGCCGTTTGAATCTGTTAGTGTCAGAGTTTCATAGTTCCACTTCTGTGTGATATTGTTGAAAACAGCGTTAAGGGTGTAGGTGGGAGCATTTGCAGATTCTCTCTTTGCAAATGATGGAATGCTCCAGTATTTTCCCATCTCATTCTCAATTCTATGATATGCTTCGGCTATATTCCCGTTATACCCATCCGCACAATACATAGAAAGATATCCGTTCCCAACAAGATTATAAGGAGCAGATGAACTTCGTTCCCCGTTTACAATCTCCCACACAATCAGCTGAGTAGCAATGTAGCACTGATCAGAGTTAATGGATGTATTGCCTTTAATAGCGGAAAAATTGCCCTCGCGACCATAACAGAGAGCGGTGTTGATCGCTTGCTGTTGTGTGCGTGATAAATCAGCCCATGTGCCGTAATCTGTGGTTTGTTCCAACGCGGAGCCTGAGTTTAAGGGCTCGCCCGGCTGTATACAATAGGCTCTTGAGCCGCCAACCCAAATCATCAGCGCCGCTTCACCGACGTATTGTCG
>CACYCN010000013.1 GCA_902772895.1 uncultured Ruminococcus sp. | reverse complement strand
CTAAAAAAGCTGATTTTGTATTTTCTTTTTTCATAAATCAGTCATTCCGTTTGTCAAGAACTTTGCAAAACAGAATCGTGAACGGCAGCTTGCCGGCGCAGAGCCTGCGCACCCATAATTGTTTTGCCAAGACACGAATGAACCGTTTGTCAAGAACTTTAAAAAGCTGATTTTTATCGAACTATCCCATATTGCTATCCCGGATTTCTCTCAAAAAGAAACCCACGAGTGCAGAGAACTGCATCCTCGTGGGTCAGGTGCAGGGAGAGCCGGGCTTGACGGAAAAGACATCAAAAATCGGTCACATCAGCTTTCCGGGCAACAGGAAGGAAACAGAGGGAGCGGCAGTCAGCCGCTCCGATCAGACAAACATCATGTACTTTTTCTGAGGGGAAAAATCAGTTTTCATTTTCCTGCCGATAAACTTTAAAGTGAGATTTTCCGTTACGTTTCACGTCATAGAGCATCTGGTCGGCACGATTCAGTGCCAGTTCCAGCGCTTCTTTGGAACCGCCGGGGAAATCGGTGATACCGATCGAGCAGGAAATTTTCTTATGATCCGGAATATGAATATCCATATGCAGTTTTTCTTTGATACGTTCGACAAAACCGTCCTTGATCGCATCATAGAGTTTGGTAGCAAAATCAGCGCCGTCCTGAGCCGTTTTGTTATAGAGCAGGATGATAAATTCATCGCCGCCATACCGGACGGCAAGACCCTTGTCACGGGTCATGCGTTTAAAGATTTCCGCAAAAGTAACGAGAACCAGATCGCCGACATCATGACCGAAGGTATCATTATAATACTTGAAGTTATCAAGGTCGAGATAAAGCAGGGCATTGGTCTGGATACTGTCCTGAGAACAGAGAATTTCAGCCTGTTTACTGAAGCCGCTGCGGTTAATGATACCGGTGAGATGATCGGTGATAGCGGATTGTTCAAGCTGTTGGTTCATTCGTTCGATCATGAGCCGGCTATCAATGCGGCGCATCATTTCACAGAACTGACTGAAGGCGAATTTAAGGATCATCAGATCGTTATTGTTCAGATAGAACCGATTGCCGACAGTCCGGCGTTTGATCTTGACAAATCCGAGAAAGACCGTTTCCGTACCGGATTCTTCCATAATGGGAATTCCGATGATCGTCATGATATGTTTACTGTTGAAATATTTCATCAGGGGAGAGAACTGGGTAAAATTCTTATCATGACGGTTGGATAAAAAGGCCTGTTTATAGGTACGGAAAAAGTCGAAGATTTTCTGGAAGGCGTCATCCGACAGAGCCGGCATATCGTCATCACACATAATTTCGTTTTTTCCGTCCCTGCGGCGCAGAATGATGATATCGTCAAGGCGATAGCTGTTTTTGATCACGGCTGAGGTATTGAAATACAGATCATCCACGGTCATATTTTCACGGCTGATAGCTTCCTGCAGAACGGTGAGGAATTTGATATCTTTTTCCCGTTTGGTCAGTTTGATCTGGGTACCGCCCTGACGTGCGATCTGCAGGATCTGATTGACGGGCATCTCATCTTCTTCCTGAATAATCGGTTCTGTCTGACGTTCATGATGTTCTGCCAGATAGAGGAGCCGTTCTTTCTTGCGGGAAAGGCCTTCCTTTTCACAATAGGCAATACCTTCTGCCATCACGGCGTCCGCTTTTTCCGTTTGTTCCTGTTTCAGATACAGCAATGCCTGTTCCGTCACAAAGATGGGAATGACAAAAAACAGAGAACTGGACGAACGCTTGATCAGATCATTTGCCATATCGAATTCTGACTGGCATAATTCAAAACTGTTTTCGTAACTATAGAGCATTCCTTTGACAAGATGATACAGTAAGAGATCTTCGTCCCAGATATTATCTCCTTCTTCTTTTAACACCATAATCATGTGTTCCACGAAAACTTCCATCTTGCTCAGGAAATAGTAACTGTTATAATATTCCTTCTGATAATAGCAGCTGATGGCAATCAGGCTGTAAAGTTTGACCATACTGCAGGCGGTGATGAAATTATAGCCCATTTCTTTCAGCATTTTGAGAATCAATTCGATGGTTGAGATCGTATGCTGATAATCCTCTGCCACGAAATGATTCATTGCCAGATTATACAGAGAATTCATGATATCATCCGGCATTTCTTCTTCGGTCAGCGTCAGGATACTCTGCATCAGATAATCATGGGCTTTTTCATAATCTTCCAGAATGATACTGTTATAGCCGAGTCCTGCCAGCATATGAGATTCCCGTACAGGATTAGGCCGCCGCAGTACCTGGAAGCGTTTCTTATACATTTCCCGGACATAATGATGATGACCGTTACGGGAATACAGAATGATATTTTTCATGTAGGCATTCATCAGGAAATTATCATTGCCGAGTTCCGTTCCGATTTTGATACCGAGATTAAAATAATAGGGTTCTTTTTTTCCGGAGGCAATTGCCTCGATGGTTTCGTTATCGTTTTCAAAACCGAACACATACAGATATGCCAGGAAGTTAATGAAACCGTATTTTTTCAGTTTTTCAACGTCTTTCGGATCCACCTGATAGTTAAAATCGTATTCAAAACAATTCCGTTCAATGCCGCAGTAAGTTGACCAGAGCAGGATCTCCGCTTTACAGGCGAGAAAACTGTCCTGTAATTCCTCTGCGATTTTGATACAGTTATCACAGTATTGTTTGACAGGTTTCGGCTGTGAGACGATCATTCTGGCGCGGGCATAGACAAAGTAATACAGATAGCGCAGATGCAGTTCCGGATAGAGCGCACATTGCATATCCGTCAGCTTATCACACAGTACCAGAGCATGATCGACGTGCTGCAGATTCATATCAATCAAGGCGCATAGCAGCAGAAAACGGATATGTTCTTCCCGTTTTAACCAGATCGTTTTTTCATCCAGCCGGAACAGGATATTATTCATATAATAATCGGCGTCTTCCAACGAGAAAGTATAGTACATATTCCGCAGACGCATCAGATATTCACTGCTGTTCTGCTGATCAAACCAGAATTCATCCTGTACATCCATGGTGCGTTCACTGTCAAGACTGCCCCATTCCAGCTGGAGATTCTGATCTTCCGCCGTCTGAAGCAGTTCCGCCCAGACGCCTTTTTTATAGTCGGTAATATTGAATTCATCGTTATACATCAGGATGGCATGAACATTAATCCCCTGATCGATAATCAGTCTGAGCAGCCGGATGGTACTGTAGGGAGCAAGGTGCAGTTTGGAGAGAATCAGGATCAACTGATGTTCCTTGGCGATATATTCAAGAATTCCCAGAAGATTCTGAAGCATCCGGTAAGTTTCAAATTTAATTTCAAATGTCAGGACATCTTCTTTTCTGGTACAGACACCGTCCCGGATCAAACCTGCCAGCGGTTCCAGGTGCATGGAATAGACATGACATTCCCGGAGAAAGTCCTCCACCGACATCTTTTCCTGATAATAGGAAAGATAACATTGACG
>CACYCN010000012.1 GCA_902772895.1 uncultured Ruminococcus sp. | reverse complement strand
AGTTCTTTCAAGTGAAAGTCCCCCCTGGACCCCCGAAAGCTGTGCTGCCAACTTCTGTCGGTCATATTTACTTTACTCCAAGAACCAATACGTTTTTCTTCGTTTTAAGTTTTATTGTTTTGAGTTCTTTCAAGTGAAAGCCCCCTGGACCCCCGAAAGCTGTGCTGCCAACTTTTGTCGGTCATATTTACTTTACTCCAAGAGCCAATACGTTTTTCTTCGTTTTAAGTTTTATTGTTTTGAGTTCTTTCAAGTGAAAGCCCTCCTGAACACGGCAGGGAAATCAATTTTCAGAAAATAAGCCATTGACGCAATATATTTTCACAAACAGAATAACTGGTTTGTGAAAAAGAAAATGCAAAATCAGCTTTTTTAGGAAGGGGGTTCGGGGGATAACCCTTTTTTCACTTGAAAAAAGGGTTTCCCCCGAGAAAAGCCGGAGGAAATTGATTTCCGTGTGAATACAGAAATTACGCTTGTTTTTAAAATAGAGGTGCTGTATAATAATAGAACATGAATTATCGTTTTCTCACGGAAGATAATGTTTACTCAGAAAGGACTGTCAGATATGAAAAAAATCGGAATGACAATACTTGCGGGATTATTGATTGCAACAATCGCTCTGACAGGTTGTCAACAGTCATCAGCAGACCCCGGTGTCTCATCAGTTTCTGCGGTTTCGACAGTTTCATCGGAGGAATCCCCGGAACCATCCGCTGTTTCTGAAGAAAGTGAGCAACAGGAAAGCAAACAAACCGAAAGTACCGCTCAGGATGACACATCCTCTGAAAGTACCGAAGCTTCTCAGACAGAGAGTCAGGAAACCAGTGAGGAAAGCAGTCAGATCTCTCAATACGATGTTCCGGAAGAAAGTCAGGAATCTTCCGAGTTTATTATTTACAGTCAGCCGGAAGAGTCTGACTTTGTATGGACAACCTCTTTGAATATTTATCCGGTCAGTATCTCACTGATGGTCAAGAAATCGAAAAAACTGTCTGTACTGATCCGTCCGGGAAACGCCTCTAAAACCGACCTGTACTGGTCATCCGATAATCCTGAAATTGCTTCGGTCGATCAGGAAGGCAAGGTTGAAGCACTTTCCAAAGGAAGCACCGTCATTCATGTATATAACGGCTATGGTCTGGAAAGTTCCTGTAAAGTCGTGGTGAAGGACGGAACCGAAAAGAAAGAGGAGAGCAGTAAGGAAACAAGCAAATCCGAAAGCGCTTCCGAAAGCACCTCCGAAAGCGCCGCCTGAAATGAACCCCTGAATCGCTGAACTATCGTAACCTCCTGTCAGACTGCCCGTTTTTCATCCGGGAATATCCCCACAGGACGCCGGAAATCACGCCTTGTCAGATCCAGAAGGATATGTTTCTCATAGGAAAAAACTGTTGCTTTTGGAAAAACGGAATGGTATAATACACCTATAAATAAGGTGGGATGCGGATGAAGTATGACTTTTTTACCATAAATTTTTTCCCTGTAATCGGCATCTTTTTTATGTTCGTGTTTCTATGGAAGAATTCGCATCTGGAAAAACGAATCAAAAAGATGTTTTATTCATTAACTCTGTTGGTCATTATAGAAGATGTGATCTATAATCTGGAGCTGGCGCTTTCCACAATCGAATGCAGCAGATATCTGATAACATTTGTGACAGCCCTCGGATATACCCTACGTCCGATGCTTTTGTATGTCTTTATCAGAATCATTCTGAGAGATAAACAAAAACTGCCCAAACTGTTGCTGGTAAGTCCCATTGTGATATGTGCCATCTTTTCATTCTCGGCATTCTTTACGGATATCACCTACTATTATGACGATAATCTGGTATTCCATCGGGGCATTCTTGGCTGGACACCGCATCTGATCATGCTTGTCTATCTGACCCTGATGATTATCTTCTCCTTTACCGGAAAAGGACAAAAACTGGTATTTGAACGAATTCTCATCATTGAAATTGTCCTGACACTATTGATCGCCACTTTTGCCGAATCACTGTTCGGCAGCTATGTGGTTCTCCGGATTGCGACAACCGCTGTTCTGATATTCTATTATATGTTCTTCCAGTCGCAGATCTACCAGAAAGAGATCATTCAGAAACAGAAAGCTCAAATTGAAATGACGCAGCGTTTCAGTATCCAGATGGTATCGGCACTGGCAGGAACCGTAGATGCCAAAGATTCCTATACACAAGGACATTCCCGTCGGGTAGCTACCTATTCCAAAGAAATCGCTGTACGGCTGGGAGAAGACGAAGAGTTCTGCAACCGCATCTATTATATCGGAATGCTGCATGATATCGGCAAAATCGGTATTCCCGACAGCATACTCCGGAAGGACGGCCGTCTCACCAAGGATGAGTATGACCTGATGAAAACACATCCGCAGATCGGTGAAGAAGTCCTGAAAAATGTCAGTGAAATGCCGACGCTCTATTACGGTGCCAGATGGCATCATGAACGCTATGACGGTAAGGGATATCCGGACGGCTTAAAAGGGAAGGAAATTCCACTGGAAGCCCGGATAGTTGCCGTAGCGGATGTCTATGACGCCATGACTTCCACCAGATGTTATCGTGGTTCGCTGACGCAGGAGGAAGCCCGTCAGGAAATGATTCGTTCTAAGGGTACACAGCTTGATCCTGTCATTACGGATGTGATGATCAGTATGATCGATGACGATAAGGCGTTTGTCATGAAAGAAAAATAAGCTCATCATTCAACAGACACAGATTTCTCCTGAAAACTCTGTGTCTGTTTTTTTGCCTGAAGAGACAGCGGAACTGATCAGCTTTACTTTACTTGACGGGACAGGTCTTTTCGAAGCCTTGCCTGTTATCCCGTTCAAGAATGCCTCTCTTTGCCGGTTGTCGGACAGTTTCCTGACACTATCCGATTCTTCTTTTTCTCAGGATTGCATTGACAGCCAAGATATGGTACAATAAAACTATATCGGATATCGGAATCGGATATAGGGGCTCTGGTATGCAGTTTTCATCAGAGTATAGCAGAAAGCCTGGAAAGAAGGGATAGCGTGAAGGAACTCTTTTTAAAAAGTACAAAAAATATCAGAGATTTCGGCGGCACCGTCACTCAGGACGGACGAAAGCTGCGGGAAGGACTGTTTTTCCGAAGCGCCAGTCTGAATAAACTTTCCAAGGATGATGCGACGCTTCTGTTTGAGACCTGCCGCATCCGGACGGTCATTGATCTGAGAACTCCCAAAGAAATCGAAGAAAAACCGGATCGTATTCCGACAGGCGTGAGATATCTGTCCATTCCGGTCATCAATGACCGGATGCTGGGCGTGACCTTCGAAAAAAATCATGAAAAGGAATATCAGATTCCCGATCTTCAGAATCTCTATGCCGCTATCGTAACGGATCAAGCAGCTATCGGTCATATGAAAAATATCTTTGCGGAAATCTGCACCGATCACGGAGACAGCGCCGTTCTCTGGCACTGTACACAGGGAAAGGACCGCTGCGGCATTATCTCAGCACTGTTTCTGACACTGTTGGATGTTGACCGTGAAGCCATCTACCGGGACTATCTGATGACAAACCGCTATAGCCGTAAACGTGCGATCCGCTATTATCGACTGATCCTGACTTTCAAATGGAATAAACCGCTTGCCAGAAAACTCTACAAGATCTTTATCGCTCACCGCTGTTATCTCCATGCCGCATTTGACGCCATCGATCGGCAATACGGCAGTATGGAACACTTTCTCACTCATGAACTGCAAATCACACCGGAAATGCGCCGGACTTTGAAGGAACGCTGTCTGTCAGAATCATAAAACACAGCCCGTTAGGATCACAGCGCCGTCTCTTCCCAACTTTGTTCCGCTGCCAGATGATTTCCGTGAAAAAACATAAAATACTATTTACAAGCAGCCTGTCTTGTGGTACAATATCGACAGAAAGTAAACTTTGGGGCGGGGTGTGATTCCCCACCGGCGGTATAGCCCGCTTACTCCTGTCAGTGACAGGAGCTGATCCGGTGAAACTCCGGAGCCGACGGTATAGTCCGGATGAAAAAGGTTTTACAACAGACTCGCTGCATGACGGCATGATGCCGTTTT
>CACYCN010000011.1 GCA_902772895.1 uncultured Ruminococcus sp. | reverse complement strand
GATCCGTTATCCATAAAAAGATCCACACGTTCCTGACAGGTGCATCGCCCGTTCTCCGGTCATATTTCAGGATCGTGTGGTTTTTTGTTGTCTTATGTATCTTCGGTTGTCGTGACCTTCAGGAGGGATCCGTGCCGTTGAGCTGCGTATAGGCTTCTTTGACCATTTTCTGCAGGTCTTCTATTGTATAGTGAAGACGTCTGGCTTCTTTCAGTGTTCCGATAATATAATAATTCATAAATGTCTTCTGGCGTTCTTCTATCAGCTTTTCTACCGCCCCTTCGCATACAAACATCCCTATGCCCCGCTTTTTATAGGCTATCCCTTGATTTACCAGAACATTGACGGCTTTATTTACAGTCGCTATATTGAGATCGTGCTGTTTGGAAAGCTGGGTAGTGGAGGGAAGCTGTTCCCCTTCCGGAATCTCTCCCGATAGGATCCGGTCTTTGATCCCTTCCGCTATTTTGGCATATATCGGGATATTTTCGTACATGACATTCATACTCATGCCTCCGTATGGTTAATTACTTTATTAGATAAGCTGTTATTCTGTTGTTATTGTAAACGATTTGTCATGATTTGTCAAGAATCTCCGGAGAGTCTTCCCGGAAAATCGATCGGTTGTTGAGCAGACTCTCATAATCAGACGCATGAACTACCTGAACCGTAGTCATGCGTCTGTTTGTTTTTGCCGGAAAGATATTTCTGCGCTATCTGCGCCGTGAAGCCGGAGCGGGTTGCAAAGGGTGGGGGAGGGTGGTATAATGAAAGGGTAAAATGGAGATGATCGGGGAGTGTGGAAAGTGAGTCGAAAGTGGGGGATGTGCTGTTGATTTACAATGTGATTGCGGATTTATGCGCATTTGTGTTGTCTCACTGTCAGGATGAGGAGGTGTTTGTCCGGTATAGCTGTATCGCACCGTTGTCTAAAAAAGAACTGCTCGCACAAATCAGCGGTGCTATCGAAGAATTATTCCTGAAAAGAAACGATGGCTCGCTGGTGATCCGTCAGCTGACAGAAGAGGATCTCTCACAAAAGTTCTATCAGAAACTGCTGTCCTTTATTGCCGTCGTGTGTCATCAACAAAACTTCTTTCTGATCGTCTGTCTGCTTCAGGTGCTGGATGAGGCTCTCATGACACTCCTCAGAAATAAAGTGTCGGCGTTTCAGCAGACGGATTTTACCGTTGTTCTCAATACTAACCGGGAATCTACCGGAATCGGTCTTCTGCCCAGATGCTTTTGCGTCTGGGAACGCAGACATCGCCTGTCTCATAGCTATAATCGTCTGGATAATTTTCTGTTCCATCTGCTCCTGCTGGAAAATACCATTCTCGGTGATCTGATCGATAAACATTATTTCCTGAAACCTGAAATGTTCCCCCGCTTTGCCGAACAGAATAAACTCCGGATCGCTGTCTCTCCTCTCAGATTGGATCGACATTTTGAACCGGAAGTGTTTGAACAACAACAGGTGCGCTATTTCCGTATCGCTTATGCTCACGGGGAGTTTCAACGTGATAATGAACTGATCTGGCAGAAAATCCGTCAGGCTGCGGAACGTCAGAGTGATATCGTGGTGTTTCCGGAACTGTTGGGTAATCCCCTTACGCCGGACTTTATCAGTCAAAGACTGAAAGCCCTTCATCATGATGAACGGGAATGGATGCCTTCTTTGATGATCCTTCCGTCTTATTATGAAAATCATCTCAATACGGCGGTGATTCTTGACAGAGAGGGAAGAGTTATCTGTAAACAAAGTAAACAGAATCCGTTCCGTAACGAACAGAAAGACGGCGCTTGTCTCGAAGCGATTAAAACAAATCAGGTGGTCAATATCCTTCATTATCATGGAATCGGCAGAATTGCCGTTCTGATTTGTAAGGACTTCCTGACAACCAGCTATATGGAACGGCTGATGCGCTGCTTTAAACTGACATTGATTATTGTACCGTCTTTTTCGACCGGTTCCTATGATTTCCGGCAATCGTTTGATCTATGCGCCCATGACGACTGTAATGTTATCTGGATCAATACCTGCGCCGCTCTCACGGAAGGTAAGGAATCTAATTTTGAAAATATCGGTTATGTCCGCAAGAGAATCGGACGGGGTGATGATGATTCTCAGAAACTTTGCCGGATGCCCATTTGTCAGGGAGCGTTCCACGGGGAATGTTCCCGGGATTGTATTTATTTTGAGACGATACGGGGTGTGTGATCATGAAATACCGACAGATTCAAAAAGTTCATCAGGGGAAATTTATTACCCGTTACGATATTTCTTATGAAACGGAAAACGGGAATTCCAAAAATTATGAAATGATCAGCCGTCATTCCGATCTTGACAGTTATGAAGATCTGAAAGGCTGTTCACCGGATGCCGTGGTGATGATTATCCATGACCCTGCCGGTGAGAAACTGCTTCTTAACTATGAATTCCGCATGGCGGTAGGAGAATGGGTTTATAATTTCCCGGCAGGTCTCATTGACGAGGGAGAGAACGTTTCACAGGCTGCCGCCAGAGAGTTATGGGAAGAAACGGGGCTTCCCCTGAAGGAAATCCGTGAAATCTGGAAAGAAAGTTATTCTGCGGTGGGTTTTTCGAACGAAAAGACGGTTGTCGTAGTCGGTTCCGCTGAAGGGGATATCCGTCCGAGTAATTCTGATATGGAAGAAATCCATGCCGCCTGGTATTCCCGTGACGAAGTCCGCTCCCTCCTTCAGTTCCATAGCTTTGCCGCCAGAACGCAGGCTTACTGCGCCCTCTGGATCTTACTGGACTCTTATAGCAATCCAAAATAATAATAGCAATATTTTAGAGTGTGTAGTGGGTGGTTTGGAGTTGTCCGGATTTACCTCTGCGGAGCAGATGCAACGATTGAGCAACAGACGAGCCCAGTACCCCGATATTTTATGCACTT
>CACYCN010000010.1 GCA_902772895.1 uncultured Ruminococcus sp. | reverse complement strand
ATTTGAGATTCCCGTGATTGCACAGAAAATGGCGGAAAGCAGGAAATATGATGCTGTCATCTGTGTCGGCGCCGTCATCAGAGGTTCCACTTCACACTATGAATTGGTTGTCAACGAAACCACCAAGGGTATCGCTCAGGCAAGTCTCAAATCCGGTATTCCGGTACTGTTCGGCGTCATCGCTACCGAAAATATCGAACAGGCAATTGAGCGTTCCGGTTCCAAGGCAGGCAATAAGGGCTATGACTGCGCATTGGGCGCCATTGAAATGGTCAACGTCATGAGGCAGCTCTGAAATGACCCTGATTTTTGATTATGACGGCACCCTGCATAATACCGCTCATCTCTATGGCTGTGCTTTCCGTAAGGCATATGCCATGCTGGTTGAGGAGGGATATGCCGTTGAAAGAGATTACCGTGACGAAGATGTTTCTCATTATCTCGGGGTAAGCGCACCGGATATGTGGCATCAATTTATGCCGCAGCTGCCGGAACCGGTGATGAAACGTGCCAGTGCGATGATCGGACAGGAAATGATTGATGGTGTTCTGAGCGGTCAGGCAATACTCTATGACGGAATTCCGGAAACACTGGATACCCTGAAAGCAATGAACTATCGTCTGGTCATTCTGTCAAACTGCCGCCACGCCTATATGGAAGCGCATCGGAAAGCACTGGGACTGGATCGCTGGTTTACCGACTATTTTTGCGCCGAAGATTACGGCTTCATTCCCAAGGAAGACATTTTCCCGATACTGCGGCAGCGCTGTCCGGACGATAGTTATCTTATGATCGGTGACCGCTCTTCCGATTTCCGTGTCGGTACCATCAACGGTATTCCTACGATCGGCTGCGCTTATGGCTTTGGTACGGAGGAAGAACTTGCCGTTTGTGACTTCGTCATCCAGACCCCTCCGGAACTGCCCCACTTCCTGAGGCAATGATCCCGCCGTTATACGACAGCATTCCAACTTAATGTTGGGACGCTGTCCCAAACCCTGCCAAGTGGCTTCTCGCCCCTTGGAACCCTCGGCAGGGACCAGTCCCTGCACCCGCCGTCAACCTCTATGGCTCTGTCATCAAAGGGCAACTCATTCCGTACCGTCAGTCCCATCAGACACAGGAAGGTCAAGGGGGTTGATTACTTTGCAAAACGTAATGGGAACGGCAGATTGCCGCTTGCATGGGCAAGGTCAGGATCCCTCGTGAAAGGTTCGCAGGGGTTCAGGCTATTCAAACTACCTGTTTATCTGATAATAGTATTACACGAAAAAATACGAAAAAGCACAGACAAAGAGTGTAATCACTCCTGTCTGTGCTTTTTTATCAAACAACCGACAATCTGCCGGTCACGATTCAGGTTAAAAGGTCAATCCTATCATAACATACGAATCAACTATTATTTTCACAAATCTTCAACACGATAGGTACAGGGACTGCGTATCGCCTGCCAAAGGTTCCAAAGGGAAAAAGCTTCGATTATTGTTTGACTTCTTCCATCTGATAGATTTCGAAGATGTCGCCTTCCTTGATATCGCTGAAGCGTTCGAGCGTAATACCGCATTCAAAACCGGCTGCCACTTCCTTGACGGAATCCTTGAAACGCTGGAGGGAAGCAATATTATCATCGGCAATGACAATACCGTCACGTACCACACGAACCTGTGCGCCACGGATCACCTTGCCGCTGAGTACATAGGAACCGGATACCAGTCCGACACCCGTAATCTTATAGGTCTGACGAACCTCTACCTTACCGAGCTGAGTCTCTCTGAACTTGGGCGCCAGCATACCCTTCATGGCGGCTTCGATTTCCTCAATGCAGTCATAGATAATCCGATACAGACGCAGGTCAACACCGTCACGTTTCGCATTTTCTTCCGCTACCGCATCCGGACGTACATTAAAGCCGACAATAATCGCATTGGACGCTGATGCCAGCATAACATCCGACTCTCTTACCGCACCGACACCGCTATGAATGACATTGACACGGATTTCTTCGTTGGAAAGCTTCTCAAGAGACTGTCTGACGGCTTCGACAGAACCCTGCACATCAGCTTTGACAATAATTTTCAGTTCCTTCATATCGTCCAGACGCATCTGGTCAAAGAGATTATCCAGAGTGACCTTAGTTCTGGCATTGAAGCGTTCTTCCTTTTCGGTATTCTTTCTCTGTTCGACTAACTCTCTGGCGAGACGCTCATCCGAAACCGCATTGAAAATATCGCCGCCGGTAGGAACGTCATCCAGACCGGTAATTTCTACCGGAACAGACGGACCTGCATTTTTGACACGCTGACCCTTATCGTTCATCATGGCACGTACACGACCAACCGTCGTTCCTGCCACGATAATATCACCTACATTCAGCGTACCGTTCTGTACCAGAACCGTGGCAATCGGACCTCTGCCCTTATCCAGTCTGGCTTCAATGACAGTACCCTTGGCGGCTCTGTCAGGATTGGCGCGCAGTTCTTTCATATCCGCCACCAGCAGAACCATCTCCAGCAGATCGTCAATACCTTCCTTGGTATGTGCGGAAACCGGAATCACCGGTGTATCACCGCCCCATTCTTCCGGAACGATTTCATATTCTGTGAGCTGCTGCTTGACCTGTTCCACATTAGCGCCGACTTTATCGATTTTATTGACAGCTACGATGATAGATACACCGGCTGCCTTGGCATGGTTGATTGCTTCAATCGTCTGCGGCATGATACCGTCATCCGCCGCTACCACGAGAATGGCAATATCCGTGACCTGTGCACCTCTGGCACGCATGGTAGTAAAGGCTTCATGACCGGGCGTATCGAGGAAGGTGATCTCACGATCATCGATTGTCACACGATAGGCACCGATATGCTGTGTAATACCGCCTGCTTCGGTAGAAGTCACGTGGGCATGACGGATACTGTCCAGAAGGGATGTCTTACCGTGGTCAACGTGTCCCATAACAACGACAACCGGAGCACGGGATACCAGATTTTCATCACTGTCATCACTATCGTCAATAATTTTTTCCTCAATCGTTTCGATGGTTTCCTTTTCCACCTTGGCATGGAATTCCATTGCCACTAAGGAAGCGGTATCAAAATCAATGGTATCATTGACGGTTGCCATCGCACCGAGCGCCATCAGTTTGGTAATGACTTCCGCTACTCTCGCCTTCAGACGGAATGCCAGTTCACCTACCGTGATCTCGTCCGGAATCTGAACGGTAATCGGCTTGGACTTTCTTTCTTTTTCGATACGGCGCAGTCTTTCCTGTTCGGTTTCCTTTCTGGAATTACGGGGTTTTCCCTTCTGCTGAGAACGCTGGGTAATCTTCTGTTTCTGGACCGTATTGACATTGTGCATTTTCTCACTGGCAAGACGGTCATATTTTTCATTATAGCGCTCGATATCCACATTCGAAGAACGGGTATTGATCACACGGCTTCTGCTGCCAAATCCGTTATCATCCCCACGATTCTGGTTTTGACTCTGATTTTGATTCTGATTCTGGTTCTGACCGGACTGAGGCTTATGATTTTTCGCAGCATTACCGGCGTTATTCGCACTATTGTTTTTATTCTGGTTCTTATCCTGTCCGGGCGCCGTCTTATCACGATTGCCGGCCGGCTTACGGTTATCATCCTTTTTCTCATTTTTAGCGGGACGATCATTATTTCTGACAGGCTTATCATTTTTTGCCGGTGCCTGTTTCGTTTCATTCTTCACCGGTTCCGGTTTATGATCCGTTTTTCCCTCCGTTACCGCAGGAGTTTCCTCTGCGGCTGCGTGAGCCGATGCAAAATACGCATCAAAACCCGGAACGGCAGAAGCCTGTGTAAAATGCTCAAAGATTACATTCAGTTCTTCCTCTGTCAGGACGGTAGCCGGTTTTTTCACGACATTCAGCCGTGATTTCAGCACATCCGTCACTTCTTTATTGGAAACATTCAGATCCTTTGCGACCTCACTCAATCTATATTTAATCATCAATACATTCCTCCTGTCTGTTATCTGCACAAATTGCCTTCAGCTTTTTCGCAAATCCGCCGTCATCTACGGAAATGATTCCTGTCATCCTTCGTCCGATTGCCTTTCCGAGTGTTTGCATATCGTAAGAACAGCGGACATATTCCACACCATTCTGCACCGCAAGCCCGACAGCGGCGTCAAAGGTACGCCGTGACAGATCATTCGCCAACAGCAGCAGACATGCCCTTCGTTTTTTCATGGCATCGGCTGCCGCATCAAATCCCGGCGATAACCGTCCGGCTCTGCGTGCCAGTCCCAGCATCGACAACAGTTCATCATTCATAGATTTTCCATTCCTCCATTCAACGGCAGATCGCCTGCCCTACGGCCTGATCTTTTTCCTGTCCCGAAAGTCAGAGTTCCGGTGTTTTCAGTTCCTCCGCCAGTCTTTCATATACCTCATCCGGTATCTTACAGGAAAACGCTCTTTCAAGCCGTCTTGCTTTTTTCGCTGCCGCAAGACATTCGGGATTATGACAGACATAAGCGCCTCTGCCGGACTTTTTCCCCGTCAGATCAACGGAAATCTCGCCCTTCTGTAATATCTCGCCGCTTTCGTCCGTCACATCAGGTGCTTTAACCACTCTTACCAACTGCTTCTTCTCTTTCATTTCTCCGCAGCCCGTACACTTCCTCATCGGCATCTTCTTTTGTTTCATCAAAGCACCTCCTTTATTGCAGGGCTTCACTCCGAACCCCACGAGGGACTCTTCCCCTCGATTCCACAGCCTTTGAAAAGGTTGACGAATCTTTTTACTTGATGAAACGGAATCTTTGCTTCCCTTTCATGGAGGTTCAGAACGTTTGTGCCCGGATCGTTATTCTTCTGTATCTACCTGTTCTTCCGTATTTTCCTGTTCTTCCGTATTTTCCTGTTCTACCATATCTTCCTGTTCTTCTGTCGTTCCGACTTCCGAAGCAGGTCCGGTTACTTCTGCGGTCTCAGTTTCCACCGCAGAATCGGTTACTTCCGCAGTTTCCGTTTCCGCAGTCTCAGTCTGAGCAGGCGTTGCTTCCTCCTCGTCTTCTCCGAAGAAGCCGCTTTCCGGACGGATATCGATCTTCCAGCCTGTCAGCTTGGCTGCCAGACGGACATTCTGTCCTTTATTACCGATTGCCAATGATAACTGGCTGTCCGGCACCGTTGCCTTACACACACGCTCTACATTCGGATCAATATCTACCTTTAAAACCTCTGCCGGAGAAAGGGCTGCGGTGATGAATTTAACCGGATCTTCACTATATTCCACAATGTCGATCTTTTCGCCGCCCAATACATCCACGATGGTGCCGACTCTCTGACCTCTCGGACCGATACAGGCGCCTACTGCATCAACGTTCTCATCCTTACTGGTCACAGCGATCTTGGTACGGGAACCGGCTTCTCTTGAGATGGATTTTACTTCCACCGTACCGTCAAAGATTTCCGGCACTTCCGATTCAAACAGTCTCTTCACCAGATCGGGATGGGTCCGGGAAATAATGGCTCTGGGTTCTTTCCCGCCTGTTTTGATATCGACGATGAACACCTTGATCTGTTCACCTTCCGTAATCACTTCACCGCTGATCTGCTCATTCTTCGGCAGAATCGCAATCGACTTACCCAGACGCAGGGTAGCATTACCGGTTTTGGGATCAACCTGTTCAACGGTAGCGGTGACAATTTCTTTCAGCTTACTCTGATATTCCGCCAATGCCTGACCCTTTTCACCGTCACGGATTCCCTGACGGATGATATTTCTGGCAGTCTGTACGGCAATTCTGCCGAAATCCTTGGGATCAAGTTTGATACCGACTTTTTCATCAACCATTGCCGAGGTTCTGATCTTTCTTGCCTCATCCAGAGCGATCTCACGGTTACTGTCTGTCACTTCTTCGACAACGAGTTTATTCAGATATACTTCAAAAATACCGGTTGACGGTTCCATCAGAATGCTAACGTCTTCATTGCCGTTATAAGTACTCTTGCAGGCAGTGATAATTGCCTTCTGGATCTGGCTGAGCATAAATTCAACCGGAATTCCTCTTTCTTTTTCCATCAATGCAAGAGCTTCATACAGCTCTGTATTTCTGTTATCCTTGGGCTGTTCAGCCTTTTTCTTTTTCATGATGTTCCCTCCATGATTGATGATAATGCAGACATAACCGGATAAACCGATTGATCCTGCTGACCTGAGATATGTATCGGATGATCAGAGTTCAAAATCATCCAGTTTAATATATACTGCTTCTTTTTTCTTTATGACTCGTTCCTCACCGTCACATACAAGTGTCACACTGTCTTTGTCATGAGCCACCAAAGTACCTTTTCCTTCACGCAGACCGCTTTCATCGGGACGGATCAGTTTATACATCACGCCCGCGCCGAGAAATGCGTCAAAATGTTCCGGTTTGATGAGTTCACGCTCAATACCGGGCGATGAAACTTCAAGAATATAATTCTGTTCGATCGGGTCAGCCTCATCCAGAGGTTGATCCACTGCTCTGGTAACCGTTTCACAGTCTTCAATGGTCACGCCGCTGTCCTTATCAATAAAAATTCGCAGATACCACAGCGCCCCTTCTTTGACAAAACAAACATCCCATAATGTCATTCCCAGCCGTTCCACGATAGGTTTCACGATTGCCGTAACCGTTTCAACGGTATTTCCTTTTTTCTTTTTTTTCTCTGCCATAAAAATCTCCTTTGTCCTGCGTCGGAAAATTCCTTACAAAAACAATGACCGCCTAATAACGATAAAAGAGCGGGTCGCCCCACTCTTTTGTCAATACTTATTCTAACTGTATTTTATGATAACACAGCTTTTTTAATTTTGCAAGGTTTTTTCCAAAATTATTTCGGAATGCAAATGTATTCTCTCCGGCTGCTCCCGAAAAACAAACCCTCCCGCACTTCCTGTCAACCAAAAGTGAGGAGGGTTCGTTTAAGAATATTCAAAGAAATTCCCGTTCGGAATTATTTGTTAATACCGCAGCATTTTTTATATTTTTTGCCGCTGCCGCAGGGACAGGGATCGTTTCTGCCGACCTTGATCTTCTTCACGGTACGATTCACAACCGTACCGTCACCGGCAAGGTTCGTAGAGGTAGGCTTGGCAACCTGTTCACGCTTCATGAACTTTTCGGCTGCTTTCTCCACATCCTCCTTGGCATAGTCCTTATCATCCTTGGCTTCCTTTGCTTTTTCCGCTTCAAGGTCAGCTTTTTCCAATTCTTCTTCGGTAGTCGCCACTGCTGCTTCTTCCACAGCTTCTTCAGCCGGAGTTTCCTCCACTGCCGTCTCAGCGTCCAGTGTCAGAGAAACATCACTCTTATCCTCTTCCTTTTCCGGAGTGACAAGATTGACATTAATGGAAACAGACGGAGAATCCTGACCTGCCTTTTGGGCATTCAGCGCTGCCAGAGCGGCTCTGGCACGTCCGCCGGCACCGCGTTTGGCGGCAAGCTGACGCATTTCTTCCTGCTGCTTGAGTCTCTCGTTGACACGCTTCGGAATGACAAGAAGCATCTTGATGGTATCTTCACGGAT
>CACYCN010000009.1 GCA_902772895.1 uncultured Ruminococcus sp. | reverse complement strand
CAGCTCATAGATCCGGTCAAACATGGTCTTTTCATAAATTTCGTTATTCTGATACTGTCTGATAGTGTTTCTTGCTTCCTTCTGCGATTCCGACAGATTTTCTTCCACGATGATCTCGTAGGTTTCCACCGTTCCGACATCCTCTATTTCCGAACTGACCGTACATTTTCCGATTTTTTTGGCGGTCACTTTCCCCTGATCGTCCACTTCCGCCACACTGCTGTCACTGCTTTTCCATGTCAGACGCAGAGCCGTTTCTTTCGGAAGAATCACCTTGGACTGAAGCTGTGCCGTCGTATGTTCTTCCGGATCAAGGGTATATTGCCTGATAAAAGAAAAATCCGGATCCGTTTTGTAAGAAGTACGATGTAATTGCTCCGGACCAAACGATCTCATCCCCTCTGACGGATTCACACTGATCAGATTTTTATTATTTTCATATTCCATCAGTTGCGTCTCGAATTCGCCTTCGGAAATCACATTGTCATCCTTATCATAGAAACTCACTGATTCATCCTGCAGCCCATAGAAATAACGGATCCTGTTTTCCTGCACTTTCCGGAGCTGGTCCCCAGAACACCGGGACAGATAATATTCTTTGTTTCCTTTGTTTCCTTCCGCATACAGTGCCCTGTCAACAAAATACAGATCTTTATCGTTACTGTCATAGTACATCCTGGTATTCTCATACCAGCGGTATCTATCCTCCGACTGGAAACTGTCCTCATATCCTTTGATAGTACGTTTGACGGGAGAATGATTCTCATAATCCCAGGCGCCGACTTCCAGAGCCGTTCCTGTCAGCATGGCGGCGCAGAGAACCGAAACGATGATTTTTTTACCTGTTTTCATCACTGCCTCCTATTTTTGACAATCCATTGTCCATGGTTCACTGTCATGACGGTCCGTTGCCACTGCTTTTCCGTCCACAACCGTGACTACTTCATACAGAAAACTGACTGACCGACCGCGTTCATCAATGACCTCACAGTCATACTTCACCACCAGATCCATCTTGCCGTCATCATTGACATCTCTCAGAACCGAATCTACATAGAAGAGCTTTCCGTCCTTCTCCTCATAGTCAGTGCCCCTGGTGTTTTCGGTATTTACGACCTTGACTTTCTGCTCGGATACCGCCGGAATGGATTGTCTATACGCCAGCAATACTTTCAGATCTTCTTTTACCTGATCGGTTTTTGCCGCCGTATCATCCTCTTTTTCGGAACTTTCCGTCTCACCGGAAACGGATTCCGCCTGACTGTCGTTTCCGGAACCTTCCTCACTGCTTTCCACTGTACTGATGACGATCGTTTTGCCGCTTTGCTCATCAGACGTGCTCACATCTTTCTCCAACTGACAAGAACTGCAGCAAACCACTGTCAGTATGACAGCAGACAATAACAGCGCGCTGCCAGGATATCTTTTTCTCATTGGTTTTCTCCTTCCGTCATTTTTTTCCTGTTCGATACAGCACGAACAACCATTATCTCAGAATTTTTGCTGAATTTGCCGATGAATTTTAAAGATTATATATTATTATTATAACAATTCACAAAAACCGTGTCAACATGAAATGGGTATGACTCCAGTCATAAAACGATGGTTTCCGACTGACGACAAACCGTTCCGGCGTACCTGTTTCTATCAACCGTTAACGAACTTAGTTTTGTCACCCTGAAAAAAATTAACGACACCCAACCGCTCTTTTCTCTGCTGACGGTATGCCCACGGAACATTGACAGAAATTCAAATGATATTTCTGAACTCATTCAGAGAAATAAAAGATTGTGTGTCAATTGTGTGTAAAACAAAAAAGCAAAAAACTCCGCTTCTGACATTCTCATCAGAAGCGGAGTTTTGAAGTGGAGATAACGGGGCTCGAACCCGTGACCTCTTGACTGCCAGTCAAGCACTCTCCCAGCTGAGCTATACCCCCATTGCCTTTCTATTATACTAAATTTTGATGCGGGATGCAAGTGTTTTTTTAAAATTTTTTTAAAAAAACACAAATTTTTTAAAAAACGAGACGGACAGAACCGGTATCCGTTATCTCCGGAAAATTTCACGATAGATCCGGAACGAATCCTTGATGGTATTGAAATGGGACGAAACATTCCCGTCAAAATAGATGGTACGGACGGGAACTTCCACAACGGGAAGATGATTCCTTGCAAAATGCAGCAGCACTTTCATCTCATATTCATATCTGTCGCCTTCAATCGGAATCAGAATATCCAGAAGTTCACTTCCGAAACCCCGAAGCCCTGTCTGGGTATCATAGATTCTGCACCTGGTATTGGCTCTGAAGATAAAGCGAGTCACACTGTTTCCGACCCTGCTGCGGAAAGGCGCCTTTTTTCCGATCTGACGGCTGCCGAGAACGAGGGTATTTTCTTCCGTCAGCGCCCGTTCACAGACAGCGACAATATCCTCCGGAGAATGCTGACCGTCAGCATCAGCCGTTACCACGACACAGCGACGGGAAATATGATCCCGGATATACTGCAAACCGGTTTTGATCGCCGCACCCTTTCCCCTGTTCCGTTCATGACAGATAACCGTCGCAACAGCGGAAACTTTTTCAAAAACAGGCGCATGATCTTCCGTACTGCCGTCATTGACTACCACGATGGCAAGACCTTTCCGATGTAAGGTTTCCGTCAGAGTCACCAGCATCTGATCGGGCATATAGGCAGGAATCAGGATAATTCCGGTACTCTCAGGGATCATGGGGTTCACCTCTCTTACAGCGTTTCAATCGTGATATTGCTTCTATGACAGATTATACTACATTTATCTCCGGTTGTAAACCTCTGCCCGGCACGGAATAGAGAAATCCGTAATGTCTGTCAGGAATTATCCGGACATCCGCAGACCATACGTTATGAAGATGACTGACCGGGGCGGATCGATCTGTCATAGAAGGCAATAACATTTTCCATATAATCCTCATCCAGTTCATTGGCGCGTTCCTTATCATCCGGATGCTCCGTTTTTTCCAGATATTCCGCGGCCTCTCTGCTGAGCCAGACCGTATTATGCTCACCACGATACGGTTCCGAAATTTCTACGGTAATGACATTGGGATTGGTGATCTGATTGGCCTTTTTCAGCAGACTGATATCATCCGTGACAATGTCATCACTGTTTCCGCAGACAATCATCACAGGAATCTGCGTTTCATTGATGGCATCTACGGCAGCGTCATTGGAAATATTCCCGAACAGAAAATAATTTTGCAGACACATAAACGGATATTGCCAATCCGCCAGGAATCCCACATATCGTTTGGCATGATGCAGCATATTTTCATTCGGTGAATTGAATGCCGATACACACACCACGGCGCATACGTCTTTTTCATCCAATAACGCCGTCGTAACGGCATAGCCTCCCAAGGAATGACCATACAATACCAACGGCATCCGTGACAGTTCCTGATCCTTACGGATATAGTCAATTGCCGCTTCCAGATCCAGTCTTGCCTGTGGAATACCGATAGTGCCGCTGCCTTCGCTGTCGCCGACACCGGTATTTTCATAAGTCATGACACTGAAGCCATGATCCACAAAATAAAGGATTTCCGGCAGATGTCTGTCAATCAGACAATTCATTCCGTTTGAAAGCAGCACCAATCCTTTACTCTCTCCCTCCGCACGATAGAGACAGCCATAAAGCCGGTTACTGCCGGAAAGAAAGGTCAGTTCCTGTCGGGGATATTGCTCATGATCGACATCCTGATAGGTCAGTTCAAAAGCATCCGCCTTGCCGGAACGGGAAAAGATTACCTGAAAGATAATCACGGAACCGATCATTGACAGAATCACATAGGAGAATACGGTCACCAAAAGAATCATACACACCTTCTTTATCCGGCGCTGATGGGTCGATAATTTGCTCATACGATCGTTCCTTTCTATGATGACCTGAAAATGATGAATCTATACAAAAAAACGCCGATAAAAATCGGCGTTTTTCATAAATGAATCGGGTACAGCTGACAAAAACGTTTATCCTTAATAAGAATAGCTGAAGTGATAGTTGCCGCTGGAAGCCGCACATGCTGCCGCTGCAAAGATGAATACATACAGAAGAATGATACAGATGCTGGCGATCAGACCACCGATAGCCAGTCTCTTACCGATACGTACCTGATTGGCGATATCGCCATAGGTAGCGACATACTGATTTGCCTTTACCAGACCGAGAATGGAAAAGATCAGTCCCACAATGCCGGTGCTGAGTCCGAGAGCCAGACCGAGAATACCAAATACCAGAACCTGTGTCGGATTACCCTGAGGAGCGGGTCTCTGCTGAACGGGCTGCTGATAGGGATTTGCATTATAAGGTGCCTGCATCGGAACATTATTCGCATTCAACGGAGAACCGCAGCGGGGACAGGTATTTGTGCCTTCTACATTAGCACCGCAATTTCCACAAAACATGAGAAAAACCCCTTTCTGACAACAAATGCTGTCGTAAAACAATTGATTACCCGCCGATGATTTCATCGGCTACAGTATGATTATGACATAACTCATCCAAAAAGTCAATAATGACCTGATCATATTTTTCCGGCGCATTGATTTTGATATGAGAATGAACCCCTTTTTCAAAATAGATCAGTCTTTTGGGAGCCGGACAGGCATGATAGAGTTCCTTCGCCTTTTCCGGCAGTGAATAATGATCCTGCAT
>CACYCN010000008.1 GCA_902772895.1 uncultured Ruminococcus sp. | reverse complement strand
GTCAGGTACGCGAAATTCTGCGCGCTGTTATACTCGTAATAACCTGTGGCGCGATAAGTGCTTTCGATAAACAGATGGTTGACGGTATGATAATCACTACTGGACCTGTAAAGAACACCAAGTGACCCGCCGGAGTTTTCTCTTGTCGTATGAGGATATCCATCGTCATCAAGATTGGTCGACAGCAATCCCGGTGTATGAACAAAAGTCGCACCATTACTGGTTGTGCTTTGAAGAAACTTATTCATCGAACCGTTAGGCATTTGATTCGTCGAACCGTTGGTAAGGTCCGCCATTTTCATCCTAATACCGTAATCGTTGTTGTCTACTGTAGGCACCGTATGAATCACATCATCGACAGGCAGATCTTCCATGATGGCAAAGTAGAAATCCAGACCATCCGCCCTGACACATGATTCGAGAGCAGGGTCGGCCTGATTCAGATCCACAGTTAACGCAGAATACATGTATTCAGGCGAATCCCATGCCACGATTGGGGAATAGTACTGCTGATCCGTGCGGCCCCGCAACAGTACGCCGACAGTATCCTTGGAAAGAACCGTCCCGTCGGAGTATTTCGGTGCGAGATAGGAAGGTTCGCCTTTGCTCCTCGCGTACAAGTTTTCCAGTTCGTAGTATCCGTTGGGCGTGTTGGTACCTTCATAGACATACTCGGTGAACTGCCACAGCATGTCGTTCACGTTGCCGCCGTACCATTCAATTGTATCGCCGCTTTCGTTGCATGGCACGAGATTGCCCTTGCTGTTGATCGCGTAATACTCATAATGATCATTTTTCCACTGGCGTGCGTAAATTATGATTTTAGAGCCTGTATTCACCTGTTCGATATCGGAAACACTTACCTTGGTAGCAGTATAGACTTTTTCATATTCTGCCAGCAATTCTTCGGGCTTTTCTTTAACAAGATACAGCCACTCGCTGCCAGCTGTACCGCCCACATTATACCCCTTTGCATACTCACCGCTGTAGGTCAGCGTTTTTCCTCCCGAACCCGCGGATCTCAGGCAGATCTGGCCTTCGTTATTACCCGTCCCGGGTTTCACCTGAATCTTGCACGTATCGTCCGGCGCATTGACCAGGCTGAGGCCGCTGCTTGTGATCTTGAGGTATTGTTTGTCGTCCGATTTCAAGTAATAGTAACTGTTGAGCCTGTTGTTGGGGTCGTTTCCCACCCATTCGAACGTCCACTTTGTGACGGTATCCAATGTATTGTTAGGAACGTAAAGCTTGTCTCCCGCATCAGACTCCTTCGTCATCACGGTCAGGAATTTGGCTTCAAGGCATCCTGAATAAGGTGCATTATTTTCATCAGTACCGTTGTTCTCGACAGCCATCAGCGCCTTAGCGGTTTTCCCGCCGGTCCAAGTCATGAGCCCGTAAGTCTTGCCGTCCAGCTCGTAAGTATCCGTGCCTGGATCGGTCTGTTCCCATAAATACAGATTATTGTTACTGTCGTTGGCTTTATTTTTAGAATAGAAGCCCTGTCCGGTACCAGTCTGCATATTCCAGTACCAGTCCCCGTTGTGGATCTTGAAAACGCCGCTGCTGTTCATCTCGACCGTAAACGGAGTCTTTTCGTTTTCATCATTTGTGAAGGAAAGGCTGGCGTCTCCTTTATTGACAACGTACTTTTTGTTGTCACCGTCCATACAGTAGATATAGTACTTGCCATCGGACGCATTCTCGAAATAATAAAGTACCGCGCCGCTTACCGTCGGCACCGCTTTCTGGCTTGTTCGTTTGATGCCGGATAATGTATCTTCGCCCGATGTTTTTGACGTTTCAGTATTCGTCAGGTAATAACCACTCGTATGCCCAATGTAATATCCTTTAGTCGTCGTCAGGTCATCGAGAGAAGACAGCTTCAGCCAGCCAGCCTCAGCCCCGGAGGGTCCTTCCACGATTGCGTACACACTGAACCCAGCTGCCTCAAAGCTCACAACCTTCCCGTCGGTTTCCGTGGACACCTCGCTGCCGCTGTCGTTCTCATCCGCAAAGTGCACCACGTTCAGGTCATCGCTGTTGCTGTCAGTCAGCTCAATGCGCACATCAACAGTAGTACCCTTTTTCGGCTGGTACTTGATCTCAGGATCATCCTTATCTACGATCTTGATATCAAACAGACGGATATATTCCGCGCTGCCTTCTTCCATACCAAGCGCATGCTCCGTTTTCGACACGAACTCTGCGTACTGTTCGGATCCATCACTGATCTCGCTGACAGCCAAATCAGCACCTTCCGGTATGCCGGCATCGGGGTCGCAGGTCACTGTGATGTG
>CACYCN010000007.1 GCA_902772895.1 uncultured Ruminococcus sp. | reverse complement strand
GCTGTTTGCTGCGATAATGGGCAAGCGTATTGCGGTCAGGATTGATGACGACCCTTCCGGTCTGACCGTCAATGATGGCTTCCGAACCGTCAAACCGGACCAGAGATCCCTTCATCTGTGTAACAAGCGGTAATCCCAGTGTCCGTGCCAGAATGGCCGTATGGGAATTCCGGGAACCTTTTGTCGTGATAAAACCGAGAAGATTTTCCTGCTTGAAACTGATCGTCTCACTGGGCAGTAATTCGGATGCCGCTATGATAACCGGTTCTTTCTGAGAACCGGTATTGGTTTTCTTCGGATGAAGTATCTCCAGAACAGTGTTGGCTGCGTCAATAATATCCGTATATCTCTGCTGAAGATATTCGTCATCCATTGACTGGAAAATTTCCGCAATTTTCAGGGCGGTGTTATGAACGGCAAATTCTGCATTCAGATTCTGCTGGGTAATCAGGTGGTTGACGGTTTCAACAAATTTTGAATCATCAAGTATCATCATGTGTGTCTGGAAGATCACGGATTCTTCTTTACTGACACGCTTGCATGCCTCATCATATAACTCCTGCAAATGAGCTTTGGCACGTTTGACAGCGGAACGGTACCGTTTGAGTTCCGCTTCCGTATCTTGTACATAGTATTTTGGTACATTTCCTGCTGCATTGGAATAGTAGGATAATCTGCCGATAGCGATTCCGTTGGAAACGCCTTTTCCGTATAATTCTAACATTATTTCTCACTCCTTTCGTGCCTTTGTATGCAGTAACAAATTTCTTATTCTTATTAAACAATAAATTAGAAGAAATGTCAACCATGCAAAAGGATTTTTTTGGTAAAAAACAGGAAATATTTCCCCGTCTCCATCATTCACATTCTGTTCCCTCTTTTCACGGGATCTCAGAAGAATTATTCACTGCACCTGTCGTATCTTGTTCGTCAGAATTCCCCTGTATCCTGCTGCCGTTCCCCTTAGCGAGCGCGCCGTTAACCTCTCGTTTCACCTCCCTTCCTGTTGACGATCAACAACCCAAAAGTGTAAAAACAAGGTCACAATACAGGATCACAAGAAAGAGATCACAAGAAAATCGCGGACATGGAGCCGAAAGTCAGAATCATCAGAGTGAACGCAGCGAACGCCGGCGCGAATCGGGAGCGGCAGCTTGCCGCCCTTAACCGGCACGTGAGTGCCGTGTGGGGCGGAGAACCGCGGACATGAAACCGGAAGTCAGAATCATCAGAGTGAGCGTAGCGAACGCCGGCGCGAATCGGGTGCGGCAGCTTGCCGCCCTTAAGCGGCACGTGAGTGCCGTGTGGGGCGGAGAATCGCGGACATGAAACCGAAAGTCAGAATCATCAGAGTGAGCGCAGCGAACGCCGGCGCGAATCGGGTGCGCAGGCTCTGCGCAGCTTGACAGTAGAAGGAGGATATGATATGATGTAGTGGTATCAATAACAGGGGAGCTTGTAAACAGGCTGAGAGGGAGTTGTGAACTCCGACCCTTCAACCTGATGCGGATAATGCCGTCGTAGGAAGTTTTTCGCTTTTTCGGAGACACTGCGCTGCAGGGTCTCCTGTTTTTTTCGGAAAGGAGTGCGCCTACCAGAATCGGACAGCGGAACTGTCAGAACAGAAGGGGAGCACCTTGTGTTCTTGTATTTTGCGATGGGAAGCCATGTTTCGGCGTGAGAGGGAAAAATTGATTTCCGACCGGACGCAGGCTGCTGTGACTTTTCACATCACTGCGTTATTCTGAGCTAAGCCGTTTTAGGAGAAGTGGTCGGTACCGGAATTATCGGTGCTATCGTTTCTTATCCCGTGATGACCCTGTTATGGGGAAAGGAAGGGCTCACGTGGCTGTTCTATGTTCCCTCGTTTGTTGCCGGTACTCTTATCGGCGGCAGCATCGCTTATGTCTTTCTCAAAAAACTCTCTTCCACCGGTCTGCTGAAAAAATGCCAGATCATGTTACAGTCCCCTGCCTATGACGATCGGAGTTCCGCTTAGGAAAACGCACTCTCTATTGCCGCTCTCGGCGTCATTGCTTATCTTGTTATCAAAATCCTGACCGGTATTTTCCAAATCACTGACCCTGTCTGGAACTATGTCTCTTTCGGTGCGCTGGGCGCCTTTATCCCGGCAGGTGTCGCTTACTTCATTATCAAGAAATCAAAAAGGACTGAAAAAGTTGAAGGTTGATTCCCTCCTTTCCGCACGGAATACCGTTATCCGCCGTCATCCGCTGATTCATTGTATTACCAATCCGATTTCTATCAATCTCTGCGCCAATGCGATCCTGTCCGTCGGCGCCAGACCGATTATGGCCGAACATCCTCTTGAAACGGAAGAAATTACCCGCTCTGCCGATGCCCTGATGCTGAATCTCGGCAATATCACAGATGCCAGAATCGCTTCTGTGACAAAAAGCGCCGCTGTCGCTCAGGAAAACGGAATCCCCTTTTTACTTGACGTCGTCGGAATCTCCTGTTCGGCTCTGCGGAGAAATCTCACCGATCAACTGCTGCAGTCCTTCCGCCCTGCCGTTATCAAGGGCAATTACTCTGAAATCAATACCCTTAATGATTTCCGTTATCTCTCTTCCGGCGTCGATGCCTCCCCTGACCTCTCACTTCCAATGACGCTCACCGCCGCCGCTCAGGCTGCCCGGAAATATCATACCGTCGTTCTGGCAAGCGGTAAGACCGATCTTATCACCGACGGAAATCAGGTTATCCTGATCCATAACGGTTCTGCCCGCCTTTCACAAATTACCGGAACCGGTTGTCTGCAAGGCGCTTTAGTCACCTGTTTTCTTTCTTCGACTGACGCTCTTACTGCCTGTGTCACCGGATGCGGCTTACTGGGAATTGTCGGTGAACTTGCCGGCAGCGCCGTCGGAAACGGCAGCTATGCCGTGGCTTTGATCGATCAGTTATCCCTGATGGATGACACTACTTTCCTGCAATATTTACGAATGGAGGAACAAGCTCTTGAAATCGTTTGATACCAGTTTGTATTTTATTACCGACAGCCACGGCTGGAACGAAAATGAATTCCTTTACCGGGTTGAAGCGGCTCTGAATGGCGGCGTTACCATTCTGCAGCTGCGTGAAAAAGAAAAAAGTACCAGAGATTATCTGAATCTTGCCGAAAAAGTTCATCGGCTTACCCTGCGCTATCAGGTTCCTCTGGTGATCGATGACCGTCTGGACGTTGCAATGGCGGTCGGAGCGGAGGGGGTTCATCTCGGTCAGTCCGATATGCCTGTCGCTCATGCCAGACGTCTCGCAGGTAATGCCATGATTATCGGCGCTACGACCAAAACCGTTCCTCAGGCACTTGAAGCACTGGAAAGCGGCGCCGATTATCTCGGAGTCGGTGCAATCTATCCTACTACAACGAAAGTGAAAACCGTCCTGACCTCTGTGGATACCCTCCGTGATATCTGTCAGGCAGTTTCTATTCCCGTGAACGCCATCGGCGGTCTGAACAAGGACAATATCGCTATTCTGAAAGGGATTCCGATTGCCGGAATCTGCGCCGTTTCCGCCATCATGAAAGCTGACGACCCGGAGACTGCCGCTAAGGAACTCAAACGTGCGGCAGAATCGCTTGGAATAACATCATCATCAAGGACGTGAATCATGATGAGTACTCGAAAGAACGGAGGCAAGATCATCATCGTCCTGATTGCTGTAGTTTGTATCGGACTCTTTTGTTCATAGCGATCAACGAGAGAGTAAACAAAAATAACAACGAAATGATGTATAAAAACGATTCACTCTTCGCTCGGAAATATGTCTCTGTGATTGATACCGGAAGAACGGTACTTAGTGATGATGACGCAAAACCGCTTTTGCCTAATTACTATGTCGTCTACAGAAATAATGGTCAGAACCGGATGATCATTGATGCGACATTATCGAACAAAGTATCCGTAGCCAGTGAATGAACAAATGATGATATAGCCAATATTGATGTAGCTGTTCGTGTTGAATCAACCATAAGCAGTGCGACTTACCGCACCGGCAATACAGGGAATACCGTCAGTGCGGAGTATGAAAGAGTGGAGCTGTACTACTATAACACGAAAAACGGGAAATGTTTTGCAAAGGATGTGATCGACCCTGCCGATATGCCTGACAGTACCGTGAATGTCAGGCATATCAGTAATCAGGAAATATCAGACACCGTGAAAAACAGACTTTTCTGAAATGATTGCTCCTAAAGCGGAATACCGGGGGCACCACCTTATTCCGCTATATAAAAATAATGCGAAAGGATGTATGTGATGAAAACAGCATTATCAATCGCAGGAAGCGATTCCTGCGGAGGCGCCGGAATTCAGGCTGATCTGAAAACCATGACGCTGAACGGCGTTTACGCAATGAGCGCTGTCACCGCTCTCACGGCACAGAATACACTGGGAGTCCGTGCTGTGATGGAAGCAACTCCGGATTTTCTGCAACAACAAATTGATGCCGTATTTGAGGATATCCGTCCGGATGCGGTGAAAATCGGTATGGTATCATCGTCCCGTCTGATCGAAGTCATCAGTGAACGTCTGAGCTTCTATCGGGCCGACCATATTGTCGTTGATCCGGTAATGGTTGCCACAAGCGGCGCACGCCTGATCGACGAAGAAGCTGTCAGTGTCCTGAAACGGCACCTCCTCCCTCTTGCAGAGGTCATTACCCCCAATATTCCTGAAGCGGAAGTTCTTGCCGGTATGTCCATTACGGACGAAAACGGAATGCGGATTGCCGCAGAACGTATTGCCGGACAATTCCATACCGCTGTCCTGCTCAAAGGCGGACATCGTGTCAATGATGCGACCGACCTTCTGTTCAGTCAGGGTGAGATCATTCGGTTCGCCGGGCAGCGTATCGATAATCCTAACACCCATGGTACCGGCTGTACCCTGTCCTCTGCAAT
>CACYCN010000006.1 GCA_902772895.1 uncultured Ruminococcus sp. | reverse complement strand
CTAATTCATTCCACGTCCGGACTTTAAATATAGCCGTAGACGTGAAAAAAAGCGTTCCGAGTGCTCCTTTATGGAGCGCGAAACGGACGCATAGAAAGAATGATATTCGTTCTAAGTCGGGACCGGGAGTCTCATAGGAAATACAAGTTCATGCGCCTGTTTTGGCAGGATATATTAAAGGAGCATCGGGAAGAAGTATTCAGGCGAAAGGATGCTCCCAAACAGATCAAAGTATCCGGAAGAAAGGAATGGCAAAAATGAAGACCGTTATTTTATATTATTCGATCCATCATGGGAATACGAAAAAAGTAGCCGAGACGATCAGTGCGAAATATCAGGTACCGCTGGTCAATATTGTAGAGCATCCGGAGACAGATGTCAGTGAATATGATCTGATCGGGATAGCATCGGGAATATACGCAGGACATTTTGGGAAACCGATTGAAAAATATGTCAAGGAGCGGCTGCCGGAGGGAAAGAAAGTATTTTTGATCAGTACCGCAGCAGGGCCGAAACCCGGTTATGAAAAAGCGATGCGGAAACTTCTTGCCCAGAAACCAAACGTTACCCTATTGGACAGTTTCATGTGTCAGGGATTCAACACCTTTGGACCGACGAAATGGTTCGGCGGTACGGGGAAGGGTCATCCGACACAGGCAGAACTGGATGCGGCGCTTGCGTTTTATGAAGGGCTACAGAAACGATGAATGATAAAGAGAGGGGAGCGGGATGCAGAAAGATTTTGTCAAATTTGAGAATGTCTACAAGCGCTACAAGATGGGAGAAGTGACCATTACAGCGGCAGACGGGGTCAGTTTTTCGATTGACGAAGGCGAGTTTGCGGTTGTCGTAGGGCTGTCAGGGGCAGGAAAAACGACAGTACTGAATATATTAGGCGGCATTGACAGTTGTGATGAAGGGACGATTCTGGTAGGAGGGAAAGACATCAGTCATCTGAATCAACGGGAACTGGCTTCCTACCGGAGATATGATATCGGATTTGTGTTTCAGTTCTACAATCTGGTTCCGAATCTGACGGCAAAGGAAAATGTGGAACTGGCGACACAGATCTGTCGGGATTCACTGGATGCCTCAGAGGTACTGGACAGTGTAGGACTTTCAGAGCGAAAGAATAATTTTCCGTCACAGCTATCGGGTGGTGAGCAGCAGAGGGTATCGATTGCCCGAGCCTTAGCGAAGAAACCGAAACTATTATTATGTGATGAACCGACAGGAGCATTGGACTATAATACGGGCAAAAACATACTGAAACTCCTTCAGACGAAGTGTCAGGAGGACGGTATGACCGTAATACTGATCACGCACAATTCAGCCATTACACCGATGGCAAATCGTGTGATCAATATGCGAAGCGGAAAGGTAGTCAGCAATATTGTCAATCCTGATCCGATGCCCATTGAACAAATCGAATGGTAAGTTTTGGCGGCATTCACGCAGATACCAGTCTGTGATGCAAATGACAGCCATTCAAAATCATGATAGAAAACGGCGGGATTGATGGCAGACGAATTCAGGTTTATGATGACAGGCGCAGGGACTGGTCCCTGTCGTGGACAGCAAGGGACGAGAAGTTCTTAGCAGGGTTTGGGACAGTGTCCCGACATAAGGGAGGCGGTGATGAGAGGACGTGAAATCAAAAGGCGGAAGAAGTTCGTTAAGAAAGAATATCTTCCGGGAAATATGGAATACCAAATCACGGTTCATGGCGATCTTTGCGATCGTAGGGATCAGTGTAGGATTTTTTTCCGGTCTGAAATCAGCCGCTCCCAGTATCATGGAAACGGGGCGGGAGTATTTCCGGGATCAGCACCTGATGGATATCCGGCTGTTATCCACCGTAGGATTTGACGAGGAAGATATCAAAGCGATTGATGACATGGCAGGTGTGGAGCAGGTGATGCCGTCTTATGCGTCCGATCTGCTCATCACGCAGAACAGTCTGGATTCAGTCGTAAGAGCGATGGCATTGCCGACGACTGGAGCCACGAATCATGATCGGCTGAATGATCCGGTACTGATAGAAGGACGACTGCCCAAGGGTGAAGGCGAATGTGTCATTGAAAATTACTATCTGAAAATGTCAGGGTATCAGATCGGAGATACGATCACCCTTAACCCGAATATCGGCGATCACCGGACGACCGATATTGTCAGACATTTGTCCTATCAGATTGTGGGAGTCGTAGAGTCACCGTTATACCTGACATATCTGAGAGGGAATACCAATATCGGAGACGGTACGATTTCATTCTATATCATGCTGCCGCCGGAAGAGTTTGTCACGGAACGCTATACCGTCATTTATGCGACAACGAAAGCTTCCGCCGGTAATCTGTCACCCTTTGAGGAATCATATAAAGATCTGGTAAAAGAGGAGCAGAAACAATTAGAGTCGTTATCGGAGGAATGTGTAGAGCGATTCCGTCAGACAACCTATGCCGATGCCGTCCGGAAACTGACGGATGCACAGAAGGAGTTTGACGAGAAAAAATCGGAGACACTGCAAAAACTCGGAGACGGTGAAAAACAGTTAGTGGAAGGGCAGGAAGAACTGTTCTCGAAAACCGCTAAGGCGCAGCAGGATCTGGATCAGGGTGAATCGGAGCTGAGTGAAGCCAGAGATAAATTATCACAGGGACAAACGGATTATTCTGAGGGAATCGAAGCGGCAAAGAAAAAGCTCACGGATGCCGAAACCCAATACCGGGAAGGACTGGCGGAATACAATGCCGCCAAAACGGAATATGAGAATGCCATTGATGCGGCAGAACGGGAGTATCAGAATGCCAAGGATACATATGATAAAGAATATCTGGTATTTTATTCCTCGACCAAACCTTCCTCAGAAACCAAACTGACACTGATGAAGACTGCTATCGATACGTGTCAGGAGATGATCGATAAAATCGAAGCCCGTCTGGAGGAACTGCGTCAGAGTGAAATTCTCGGTGATACCATCAAACAGGAAATTGCCGAAAAGGAAGCAAAATTAGAAGAATACCGCGCCAAGCTGCAGGAATATCAGGATCAATATGACGAAAGTATGGCGCTGCTTGCGGAGGGGGAACAGAAACTTACGGAAGCAAAAGAACTGCTTGATGCTGCGGAAACCGAACTGGCAGCGAAAAAAGCAGAAAATGCCGTTAAGCTGAATGAAGCGAAAACAAAACTCGATCAAGCGGAAGGGGAACTGGAAAACGGCAGATTAGAATATCAGACAGCTCTTGCAACGGGTATCCTTGAACTGCAAAGTGCCCAGACAAAAATCAGTGAAGCCGATTCGAAACTATCTGCCGGTCGTCAGGAAATGGCCGACAAACAACAGGAGGGTATGCAGCAGCTGAAAGAAGCCCGTGAAAAACTGGCAGAGGGCAGATATGAGGCACATGTGAAGCTGGGCGATGCCGAAATACAGCTGAAAGACGCCCGAAATCAGGTGGATTCCCTGGATGATGCCCGATGGATCGTGTACACCCGGGACGATAATGTAGGATATTCGGGATTGGTGGAAGATGCCGACCGTGTAGACAGTGTTGCCAAAGTATTCCCGGTCTTTTTTCTGTTGATCGCCGCCCTGGTATGTTTTACCACTATGGCGCGAATGGTAGAAGAACGCCGGACAGAAACCGGTACTCTGAAAGCGCTTGGTTATTCCAACGGCGCTATTGCCCTGAAATATCTGGTATATTCGGGAATGGCGGCACTGACCGGCAGTATTGTCGGTTCCGTTGCAGGTGTACTGACTTTGCCGATCATTATCGTAGATACCTATGGCATTATGTATACGCTGCCCGAAACGG
>CACYCN010000005.1 GCA_902772895.1 uncultured Ruminococcus sp. | reverse complement strand
TCCTGGCTGTCCTGAGAATCCTGGCTGGTCTGAGAGTCCTGGCTGTCCTGAGAATCCTGGCTGTCCTGAGAAATCTGGCCGTCCTTTTCAAAGACAGCAGTCAGTTCGGTATCAGCAGCGCCCATGACATAAGTCGTAGCGGCAGCGGTTTCGTCGGCAAATACACCGTTGGCATCGGAAGAAATCCACTTCACAAAATGATAACCTTCAGCGGCTGTTGCCGTCAGTTCCACTACGTCACCTTTTTCCGCTGCGGAAACAGAAGCTTCCGCTTTTCCTTCACCACTGGTCTTGACTGTCAGGTTATACGGATGATAATCCGGATCCTCAACAAATACAGCGGTTACAACCGTATCCTGATGACCCATGGTATAAGTGGTTTCAGCAGATTCTGCATCGCCGAACACACCGTTTTCATCAGGAGTGGTCCAGTGTGAGAAGAGATAGCCCTTTTCAGGTTCTGCTTTCAGTTCGGCAGAAGCGCCTGCCGGCAGTGCATGCCGGTCAATATAAACAACGCCTGAGCCTTCCGTCATACCGGTCAGCACATATTCCTGAACCTCAGAGAACTTGGCAACGATTTCAGACTCGCCAAGAACCAGGAAACGATATTCCGGATCGGTGGAAACAAGCTGATCTCCGATATACCAGCCAAGGAATTCACCGTCATCATAGGTATGGGCTTTCACGGTTACGAAAGAACCCTTGAGGAATTCACCGTCACCTTCCGCATAACCGCCGTTGCCTACCGGAATGGTAACAACAGGATACAGCGTATCGTCAGTGACTTCTTCTGCAATTTCATCAAAGGCAAAACCGATATTTTCCGGATCTTCCACTTCAAAATTGGTCTTCTCCGCAGAAGCCAGATCATGCGCTGTGAGATGGAAGAACTCTACCACGTCCTTACCCTCTTCCGGCATACCTTCCATGGTCTGGAACACGCCGAGTACATAGACCGTCGCAAACTCCTTGATTTCAAAATCAACTTCCATTGCCTTATTGGCATAAGCATACAGACGAACATCTGTCAGGCTGTTACGCCATCTGCTGCCTACGGTATCTTCATTGTAAAGACCTTCATAGTTATACTCACCGGTATTGGTCATGCCGGTAGTAACAATGACAACGCTCTTGAGGGCATTGCCTTCAATTCCGGTCAGCAGATCCTTAGCGCTGCTCAGACCGGCATGAATATTTCTTGTCCAGTCAGTGGAAGTACTGATGTTCTCGATTTTCTCACTCACTGCGGCAAAATCATCACTGAAATCGGAAACGATCTTGGCGGTGCTGTCATAAGCGACAACGGCAACGTGATTGTTCTGCTTATCCTTCATGACAGTCTGCAGAAAACTCTGAGCAGCCTTCTTGACATATTCCGTTGCGGAATCCGCCGTGTAGATCGTAGTGCCATAGTTGGTAAATTTTGTAGGACCTGCTACCTCCATGACAATAACGGAGTATCTTTCTACTTCACCGGCGTCGGCAGCATCTGCGGAAACAAACGCCATCGGCAGACAACAGATTGTCAGAAGTGCCGTCAGTACGATGGAAAGAATCTTTTTCTTCATTGTTTTTTCACCTCATGATTCAATTTAGATAGACTGATCTTGCAAAAAACTTTCAATGACTCCTCCTTCCTGATCATAATTTCTCAAAAACTCATATATCATGATTCCACAGACAAAAATAAAAAATTTCCCCTCATTTCAATTTTTTCATTTCCATCTGAGTACGCTATTATTATACTCACAAATACCAAAAGAATCAATAGTAAAAGTGAATAAAGAATTATTCCTCCGTTTCGTGAAATACAATTGCTCTGACAATTCCTGCGCCGGAAACATCCCGGTACATTCCTTCAACAATGCTCTTTTCCACATTTCCCGGAGAGAAAATTTTTTCGGAAATCACTGTCCCGAAGTACACCCTGCCGGTGCAGAAATAGCCAGGGCTTTTGAATGAGTAAATAAATTATGAACAGAGCCAGTTAGCAACGATTTTATCGAGGTATGAGTAGTCAAGGAGACATTT
>CACYCN010000004.1 GCA_902772895.1 uncultured Ruminococcus sp. | reverse complement strand
CACCGTGAAGGTATACTCGCCGTCCGCCATGTTCTTGTTGGCGGCCGTCACGGCTTTACCGTTCACCGTCACCTTCTTCGTGATCTCCAGGCTGCCTACGTCCAGGTTGTTGGTAAAAGCGGCTTCCGCGGCGTCTGCTTCGCTGGTCTTTCCGGCTTCCACAGTCACCGTTGTTTGATATTCATCGGATGCCGTGCCGTTGATCTTGCTGATGGTCATACCGTTTGTCGGAACCGTTTCCTTCACGGTATAATCCCCGGCCTTCAGTTTTTCGATCAGGACATAGCCATTCTCTGTCAGGCTGACATCTTCCCCGTCTACTGTTGCGGACAGTGTTCCGTCCTGTACAGTGAACACGATTTCCGCCACCGAATGGTCCGACTGGTCTGTTACCGTGATCGTAAACGTGCCGTTTACCAGGTCCTTGTTGGCGTCTGTCACTTCCGCGCCGTTCACCGTCACCTTCTTGGTGACCTTCATGGCGCCCAGCTGCTCATTTTCAAACGCAGCGTCCAGGGCATCTTCGCCCACTGCCGCAGGCGCATCGTCAGAGCCCACTGTCTGTGCGGTTTTGGACACGTCAAGATGGCCCTCGCCGTCATCTTCCACCGTGACGGTTACAAGCACCTTATGCGTATCATAAATGATATTGTCCGCAATGCCCTCATCATCCAGGGTAGGCGTTACTTCTTCTATAAGGAAGTAATAGGTTCCGGTTTCGTTCGCATTTTTATCTTTATTGAACGTAAGTACATCCGAACTCACCAGCGTCACCGGATCCGTTGAAGTGACTGGCACACTTACTGCAGCCGCCAGTTTTACCGCGGGAACCGTTCCCGCGGTCACATCCTGTGCCGTCGCCTGAACGAGCTCCTCGTCGGATTTCACCTGGGTCACTTTGACAGTAAAGGGGGTTGAAGCAGAAAAGACGCCATTAAATGTCTTTTTCGCTTTCAGTTCCGTATTGCCTGTAGCCTTATATTCATTTTCAAATGTCAGCGAATCGCCGCCGGTCACGGTTACGCCCGCAGAGGATACGTTAACCGTAATATTGTAAGTATTCTTATCATAAGTAACACCCTTGGTATCCGCGCCTGCCTCGGGCTGAACTTCGCTGATCTGATAGGTATATGTGCCTTCTTCGTCGTAAACGATCTCATCGAAAGCAAAGTGGAACTTTTTGTCGCTTTCGTCATAAGTCCCCGTTATGGTCTTCTCTGCGTATTTCGGTGACCCGTCCTCTGGATAAATCACAGAATAGTCATCATTCCCAGGCATGGGAGGCGCGTCAGTGCTGTCAGGAGCGGGATATCCTTTCAGCGAGAAGCTGAAGGTATCCCCAACCTTAACATCCCGACCCACCAGGGTCTTGGTACCCTCAAAAGATGTTTTATAGCTGTAGCTGTTATTAAAGGTCACTCCCTCATCTGTTTCCGTCGGGTCATCCGCAATAACCGTCAAATCACCCGTATCAGTTGTGTCAGGATCCTCTTCCACCTTATATACATAGTGGACTACATAGTTCACCCCTTCAGCAATAGCACCGCTTTCAAGTGCCGCCACCGTTGCCTCCGAGCGATCTGCTGTCGGAACGTTCCAGATTTCTCCTTCCGGCAAAGCTTCATACGTTTTAGCGGGCTCATCTGCAGTTAAAATACCCTGCCCGATGACAGCACTGTCTACCAGGATGCCGTCTGTATATGTGATTGTTCCGGTTTCATCTGTGCTTGCTGTTGTCAAATAAGCTTCTTTGACAACTCGGTATCCAATCTCGACTCCTGCAGGCCACGCAACCGTTTCTCCACCAAATTTCCAAGCCTTGTCAATAGAAACAGACCGGCTGTCCATGTCATTCTGAAGCGTTTCCTGATAGGTTGCCGGATCCCCTTCTACCGTTATTGCAGTCGCATCCTGCTCATCCTGGCTGACAGGACCGGTTGACGTTACGATTCTGGGATCAAACCAGGAGGGACTGCTGGTCTCCACTGCCCGATATTCCAGAATGGCATTGATTTCAACATCTCCCGCGGTCGCTGAAACACGCTTGTAAACAGGTAACTCTGTCCAGGTATAGGTCCAGGCGTCTGCGCTTGCATACCACTCCGCATCCGTCAGCACAGAATCTGCGGGTTTGGGAAGGGGCAGCGTAATCACCGGCGCACCGGCCTCGTTGGCCTGCCAATCGGTATATTCTCCGGTCGTATGGGTCTCCGGGGTATCTCCCTCCGCCATCTGACGATATCTTTGCTGAACCTCTACCGTAATGGGCGTTTTATCTGTCGGAGCTTTGCCGCTCGGCCAAGCCTTGGTCAAAGAAAGGCTTGTGGTCGGCTTGTTGACGTTATTAATGCGGAACTGGCTGGTCTCACTCTCCTGCCCCGCTTCTGCGTATCCGCTATTCAGCTGTATTCCAGACCCATCGTTGTTCAGATTCCAATCATTATTCCGGTTCTTCCGGTCATAGGTCGTCCGGTATTTGTCCTCACCGGCCGGTGTGATGTCAAAATCGTTGTTGCCTGTACCGACTTCCGCAACTGTATAGGTTACTTCCCCGCTTCCCTGGGTTCGGGCGAGGTTCATTTTGAACATATCAAGATTGGAAAGAGTATACGTCCAGGTATCTTCTGTCTTATCCCCGGACATACGAATGCAGTAATACTCCGTCCCGTCGATATTCACCTTGACAGCCGTAAAATCATCGGAATCAAGGCCAAAATCGCTCTGATATCCGTTTTCAACGATGTATTTGACTACATCCGTATTTTCTGTTGTTCCGTCAAGGCTGTAATTGGTTCCGGATGAGCATTCAAGAGTTAGATAAACATAGGCGCATTTATCTTTGTTGTCCAGTACGTCCCATGCTTTATGCAGGATCAGGTCTCCGCCTTCAAAGTTATACAGAGTCCGGTTTCTTGCCGTGATTGACTCTTCCATATGGCAAAGGACCCATTTACGGCCATTAACGTCTTCTACTTCTGTCTCACGCACTGAATAGCCGTAGGTTACGGGCTGATATGTTCCATCCGGACGTTTTTCATAACCTATCAACGGAAAGTTCCATTCAAACCAGTTGTATTTCCAGTCCTGACCGGATTGGAGATCATAATGGTTCGGATCGTTATAGGTATGTCCGTCCGTGCTGCGCTGATCTTTATTGTATACAAGTGTAATTTCCTTGCTGAAGTCCCTTGTGTTCCCTAATTTTTGCCCATCAAGGGTATAGGCGGTTTGAGTGATGACCACATTTGCGTAAGCATCCTTGTAGTTCAGGTCCGTCATCATCCCGCCGCCAAGGGACCAGGGGTACCACTTCTTTTCCAGCGATACCTGATATCCCCGGTTATTAAAGTTGTAAATCCCAAAGACACCATTCTGTACATCCGAGCCATGCAGCCAGGCCTGACGGGCATTGCTCTGTAGGTCATTGGCTACACTTTCAAATTTGCCGCCAGTGTCTGAAGTGTATTTGGTTTGTGTCCGGTTCTTCTCCGCCAAATAATGTTTGCTGTTAAAGCTCTCCCTGTTATGCAAATCGGTCAAAGGAACAAAAGTCGATCCGTCAAGGATCACTCCCATCTCTTCCACATAATAGTAGTACTGTGAAAAATCGAATTGATCTGTCGAAAAGTTAATAGCCCAATTGCCGTTTTCCAGGATATACCCGCTGTGGCCGTCAACGGCATTCGTCGTATATTCAATCGCAGCACCGGCATCCGTATAGCCAACCAGACCGGTCATTTCGGTCGAGTTGCTTCCATTTTGATCTGTCGCTCTGTACACTTTGAACAGCACCGGGGGCATCCGTTCAGCAATATAGTGCCACCACACTTTTTCAACTCGGATACGGTCCTTGGTATTCATTGCTACAACCCGACGACCGTCTGTATAAACGCGATTATCCCTGTCCCCTTCGGATTTTCCGGACTCGGAGTCGCTGAATACCGGGGTAAACCCTTCCGGTGTTGAACTGATTTCAGTAAAGTAATAGCCGTAAACCGTAGTAATCCTTGTATTTCCAGTCTCATAGGTGCTGGTCTGTACCAAAGAATCCCAGTGCTTTGTCCATCCTTCTGCATTGGACAGCGTAAAGGTTTCAGAAAAGTCATCATCCTCAATTGCCTGGGTAACCTGATACGCTTCTGTCAAATGAGCGCCGTATGCACCGTCCGCCAAAAGGTCTGCATTATCAATGGTGATAGTCAGGTCTTCACTGCCCACATCAAACCGGGTCAGAATATTGGTTTTTTCAACAGACCAGGGTGCTACAATTGCGATGTTTTCTTCCCCATCGCTTCTTACGGCCTGGATCGTGCCGTTTTTTCTGGAACCGATCGTAGCACTGATCCCGATGGTGGATCCTTCTTTAACTGTCAATGTCGAAGCTGTGGTGCCGGCCACCACCAGCGTTACCGTGATATCCCGTTTGGCAGGATCAATATCACGCAGTTCCGTATATTCAATGTTTTTATATCTTCTCAGTTCAAATACTGCACTGTAGTCATCCGAAGGATTGGGGATATCCTTCCATTCTTTTTCCAGGTCCAATCCAATGGTGGTTTCAAAAACATCCTTTTTTTCCGTATTGGAAACAATCGCATGATACCCGTTGCTTTCAACAGCGTCATCCAATGGGTCCATCACATAAACCGTATCCAGCGGATTGCCGGCGGCATCGGTCACGGTTACTTCTGTTTCAGTGATAGAATAAATAACCTCATAAACCAACGTATCCTCATCCGGCGGTGTTCCCGTCGTTTCTGTAAAGGTCTTGGGGAGCGTTTCACTGAATGCGTGTTTGTACGCCGTAACCGGATCACTACCCATCGGCGTAACCTGTTCCGTATTGCTGTTTTGCGTAATGGTAATCGGCTGAACCGGTCCATAAAGGTTTGCCAAGGGACTGCCGTTCCAAGCAACAAAAGACAGCGTGTCATTCTCATGCTGCTCGGACACATCAACGCCGTTAACCTCTTTCAGTCTGACAGCATATTCAAGCGCAAATGTTGCACTCCACTGCGCGCCTTCCGGGAGATCCGAAGACCAGAACTTGTCTACGGTCACAGTCGCACCATCTACGGCTGACAAATCACTGGCCAATGCCGGAAGCGGAACAAGCCCCTGCATAAGCAGGACCAGAGACATCAGCAAAATACACCCCCGAAGAAGCACAGCCATACGCACAGGTTCAGGCGTTTCCGTTTTTCTGCCGCAGGACACCTTGCTGCCTGTGAAAACTGCGGAACTGGTTTTTTTGTTGGTTTTCGTATTATTCGTCTTAATCATAGGTCTACCCCTTCCCTATGCGGATTCCGGTTTACAATTGGGTAAAGCAAACAAACACTACTCCCCGTTACATTCTATCACAAAAAATTCTTTTCTTTGTTACACTATTATTACGAATTTATTACCAATTTTATTATATTTGTTATAATTTGTG
>CACYCN010000003.1 GCA_902772895.1 uncultured Ruminococcus sp. | reverse complement strand
GTCAAGTATAAACTTTGGTATGCCGCACCGGGCGCAAGCTCACCAAAATATTCTTGTGCTATCTGGCAGTATTCCTGGGAAGGAAAGCATAAAGGAATGACAGGGAACGTCGATCTGGATATTCTATACGACGATTCGCTGTTGACTGCGGCATATGAAAACACTGCCCAGACTGTCCGAACTGATAAAAACGAATCGGATAGAGAAAAAATCCTTGCAAAAGCTACCGACTACATGGGTTTTACCGGACAAGATATTTGCATTCGGATACTAAAACTCGGATTTATTGTAGACTGGTGTGCTTATGCCGTTTGTGCCATCATGTATGAGTGCCACTTCGTTGGAAAATACATTAAGGCTATTGAGGGAGGAGCCGGCACAATTCCAAGATATTCCGATGGTAAATATGGCGAATGGTTCAAAAAAGGAACCAAAACTCCCAAGCCTTGTGACTTGTTCTTTCTACGTTATAACGACTATCCCGGACAGGACAAGTATTTCTGCGATCATGTCGGCATCGTGGAGAGTGTTAATGGCAACATCATTACAACACTTGAAGGTAATGTGGATGGTATATCGGGTAATTGGGCGGCAACTTCCACCTTCAAGAGAAAAACCCGTTATCTGAGCGATTCAACTATGTACGCTTTCTATCGTCCGTATTGGAAGGAATCTGAATCAGATACAAAGCCGGAAAAAACGACATCCCAGAATGTAGTTTATCAGGTTGAATCTGCTGAAGATGTCAATATTCTGGTGCAGGTAGAAGCAAGGGATGGTCTGAATCTTCGTTCCGGAGCAAGTACAAGTTATTCAAAATTGGGAGCAATCCCCTGTGGTGAAAAGCTGTTGATCACCAAGAAAACGTCCGGCGGCGGGTATGCCTGGGGACTGACTACGTATTCTGGGATGATCGGATGGGTCGCATTGGATTATACCAAAGCATATAACCCGGAGATCAAAAAAGGTAGCCGTGTCAAAGTAAAACAGGGAGCGACAGTCTATGGTACAAATAATAAACTCAGTGACTTCGTCTATAAAACAATACTCGATGTTATTGAAGTTTCCGATAGCAACAGAGTTGTAATCGGGTTTGGTAATAATGTAACAGCTGCCGTACATCGTCTGGATCTGATTGTCGTATCATGATCAGTTTCAAACAAAAGGGGGACTTTTCAAAGCTCTCAAAATACCTTGAGCGAATGAAAAATGTCGTAAAAACGACCTCATTTGACAAGTATGGAGCAGCGGGTGTCAAGGCTCTTAGCGCTGCCACTCCGGTTGACACCGGAAAAACAGCAGGTTCATGGAGTTATGAGATTATTCAGAAGAATCAGTCTGTCGAAATCATCTGGAATAATTCAAACATTCAAAATGGTGTACCGATTGCAGTGATTCTGCAATATGGTCACGCAACAAAAAGCGGCGGTTGGGTGCAGGGAAGAGATTACATCAACCCTGCAATTCAACCAATCTTTGATCAAATTGCCGAAGAAGCATGGAAGGAGGTTACAAAGACTTGAGCACGACCGTCGATGAACGGGTTGTTGAAATGAAATTTGACAACCAACAATTTGAAAGCAATGTGCAGACCAGTATTTCAACACTGGATAAATTGAAGTCGAGCCTGAATCTGACAGGGGCAACAAAAGGCCTGGAGGACATTGATACCACCGCCAAAAAGATGAATTTCAATGGACTGACCAGTGCAGTAGATACGGTAAAGGAAAGATTTTCAGCCCTGGAAGTCATGGCGGTCACCGCTCTGGCCAATATCACCAATTCCATTGTCAACACTGGTAAACAGATGCTGGAATCGCTCACCACCGCACCAATTAAAGATGGCTTTAGTGAGTACGAGCTTAAAATGGGTTCTGTTCAGACAATCATGATGAGTACAGGCGAGTCATTGGAAACGGTGAATACATACCTGGACGAACTGAATACCTATGCCGATAAGACAATTTATTCCTTTTCCGATATGACCTCAAACATCGGAAAATTTACAAATGCGGGTGTAAATTTAAAGGATGCGGTAAAAGCAATTCAAGGTGTATCCAATGTAGCAGCTATCTCAGGTGCCAACACTGCTGAAGCATCCAGAGCCATGTACAACTTTGCTCAGGCTTTGTCGGCTGGAAGTGTTAAACTGATTGACTGGAAGTCCATTGAAAATGCAAATATGGCAACCGTCGATTTCAAGAATCATCTGTTGGAAACAGCCGTCGAGCTTGGTACTGTCGTGAAACAAGGAGATAAATATGTTTCAACAACTACCAACATTAACGGAAAAACATCCGATGCTTTTGACGCCACTACCAATTTTAATGATTCTTTGAATCATCAATGGATGACAACCGATGTTCTTGTCAAAACACTGAATGAGTATTCCGATGAAACAACCGAAATCGGTAAAAAAGCATTCGCTGCCGCACAGGATGTAAAAACCTTTACACAGCTTCTGGACACATTAAAAGAAGCGGTTGGTTCTGGTTGGGCTACTACATGGGAAATTATATTTGGTGATTTCGATGAGGCAAAGAAACTGTGGACCAGTGTCAGTAATGTCGTTGGCGGTTTCATTGATAGTCAGTCCAAAGCCAGAAATGAATTATTACAGCAGTGGAAAGATTTGGGTGGTAGGACTGCTTTAATCGAAGCATTTAAAAATGCTTTTGAAGGGTTAAAGCATATCGTTATGCCTATTAAAGACGCCTTCAAAGAGATATTTCCGCCGCTAACCGCCAAAAAACTGGTTGGATTTACAAATGGTCTGAAAGAACTGACAAAACGTTTCCGAATCAGCAAAGAAACTGCTGAAAATATTAAAAACACCTTTAAAGGTCTATTTGCCCTGTTAGATATCGGGGTATCCTTTGTTACCGCTATTGTAAGGTCTTTGAAATCTTTGATCGGAGTGTCAGGCGGCGTTTCAAAATCAATTTTAGGCTTTACAGGTTCTATCGGTAACGGGATCACTTCATTAGATAAATTCATCCGTAAAACGGATTTCTTCTACAAATCCTTTCAGTTGATCACCGGAACAATCGGTAAAGCCTTAGAAGCGGTCAAGGGTTTCTTTGCTTTTATCGGTAAGACCCTGAGAATTCCCAGTCTTGATGTGATCAAAAAGGGATTGATGGACTTTACCAGCCACTTGAAAGAGAATTTTCAAACTCCGGGTCTGGAAAAAGCAGGAACCGCTTTGGAGAAGATCAAAATCATTCTGTCATCCATAGGCAATGCTTTTGTCAGTTTCAAGAACAAAGTGGTTTCAATTTTCAGAGATTTATATGATGCCGTCAGCCAAAGCAATTTCCTGAAGCTGTTAAAAACGATATTTACCTTTGCTCTCAAAGTTGGAAAGGCAATTCTGACAGCGCTCGGCGACCTCGTTTCCCAGCTTATACAGAAACTCGGCAAGGCAGATTTTAACGGAATAATTGATCTGATCGAGGGTCTGACCATGTCAGGGGCTGCCGTAGGTCTATTAAAGGTGTTCAAAAACATTTCCAATATTTTCGGAAACTTTACCTCGGCCTTTGAGGGACTTGCAGGAATTGCAGGAGGAGTAAAAGATATTCTCGATGGAGTACGAGGTTGTCTCAGTGCCTATCAGGAGCAGCTCAAAGCAGGCACCTTGCAAAAGATCGCTATTGCTATCGCCATATTAGCAGCTTCCATCCTTGTTCTATCTCTGATTAACAAAGAAGACCTGACCGCTGCAATCGCTGCTATCACTGTTTTATTTGTGGAATTGATGTCAGCGATGTCCTCCTTCTCCCGTACCAGTGGGAGTATCAAAAACAGTGCTAAGGCGATTGCTTCCATGATCGCAATTTCTACGGCAATTCTGGTTTTATCTTTT
>CACYCN010000002.1 GCA_902772895.1 uncultured Ruminococcus sp. | reverse complement strand
GGACTGGGAACCCGATCCGAATAAGCTTCATGACGGACTGAAACCTTTAGCGGAAAAGATCAATGAAATCGGATTGGATTTTGGACTGTGGGTAGAACCGGAAATGGTCAATGTCAATAGTAAACTCTATCGGCGGCATCCTGAATGGATCATGGCGATTCAGGGAAGAAATCATTCGGAAGGGAGAAATCAGCGGATCCTTGATCTGGCGAATCCGGAAGTACAGGATCATCTGATCCGTGAGATGAGCGCATTATTCTCCAGTGCTAATATCCGATATGTAAAATGGGATATGAACCGTATTTTTTCCGATGTATTCTCGCCATACCTGCCGTCCGAACAGCAGGGGGAAACCGCTCACCGGTATATCTGCGGACTCTATCATATTCTGAAGGTTCTTACAGAACGATTTCCTGCTATTTTGTTTGAAGGCTGTGCTTCAGGCGGCAATCGTTTTGATCTGGGAATGTTATGTTATTTTCCACAGATCTGGGCAAGTGATAATACCGATGCCATCTGTCGGGTGAGTATTCAGGAAGGATATAGCTATGGGTATCCCCAGTCATGTATCGGCGCTCATGTCAGTGCCGTACCGAATCATCAGACCCTGCGCAGTACTCCTCTTACCACACGCTATGGTGTTGCCGCATTCGGGGTACTGGGTTATGAATGTGATATGCGTGATCTGAATGCCGAAAGCAGATATCTGATCCGTCAGCATATTGCTTTCTATAAAAAGTGGCGTAAGGTATTGCAGTTTGGTCAGTTCTATCGGGTACTTACCGGGAATGTCCATGAATGGATCTGTGTTTCGCAGAACCGGAAATATGCTGTCGGTCTGCTTCTTCAGGAACTGACCCGTCCCAATACACATTCCCAGCGATTTTTTGGTTTCGGACTGGATCCTGCCAGAAAGTACCGTATGTATAATATCCCCGAACGTATGGATATCCGTCAGTTCGGCAGCCTGATCAATACCATGACGCCCATTCATATCAGACAGGATTCTTTGGTACATAATGTCATCGCCAGAGCTGTCAGAATGAATACCGAAAATGAAGATATGATTGTGTCCGGTGAGATTCTCATGCGTACCGGTGTTGCTCTCCATCCTGCCTATACCGGAACCGGTTTGAATGAAAATGTCCGTGTCTTTCCCGACTTTGCCGCCCGATTGTATTATCTGGAAGCGGTAGAGTGACCTGATGTTCCGGGAAGTCTGTCATCTGACACCGGCAGTCTCGTGATGATATTTATTGTCATTTTGTTATCAGCGTTTCATGGAGGAGGAACCATTATGAATCAATTGATTTCCGGTTTTCAGAATGTTTTTCATGATTTGCCGGAGGCATTTTGTTTTGCGCCGGGTCGTGTGAATCTGATCGGAGAACATACCGATTATAACGGCGGTCATGTGCTGCCCTGTGCCATTCATCTGGGGATCCGCTGCGCCGCTGCTCGCCGTCAGGAGCGGATCATACGGTTCTTTTCCGAAAGTTTCTCCGATCAAGGGGTGATCGCTTATCCGCTGGACCGTCTTATGGCAAAGGAATGCTGGGCGGATTATCCTGTCAGTGTGATCCGTGCGCTGAATGCTTTCGGTTATCCGATCAATAGCGGCGCTGATTTTTATTTCAGCAGTGATTTGCCGGACGGCGCCGGATTGTCATCCTCTGCCGCTCTGGAAGTAGCGACCGGTGTGATGCTCCGGTATCTCTTTTCTCTTCCTCTGACACAACAGGAACTGGCACTGGCAGGACAGTTTGCCGAGAATCGTTTTATCGGCGTTAACTGCGGAATTATGGATCAGTTTGCCAGTGCGATGGGAAAAAACGGTCATGCCATTCTGCTGAATGCCCATACGTTGTCCTATGCGTATGTCCCGTTGGAAAAAGCCGCTCTTGTGATCGTCAACAGTGGTATCAGACATTCTCTTGCCGCATCCGCCTATAATGACAGGAGACGGGAATGTGAAGCTGCCTGCAGAATGCTGAAAGTATCTGCACTCTGTTCACTGAGCCGGGAAGAATTCGAGCGTCGTTCCGGAAAAATTACCGATGCCACCTGTCTGAAACGGGCACGTCATGTCGTGGATGAAAATCAACGTACCCTTGACGCTGCTCAGGCTCTTCTCAACGGTGACTTCTCTCTGTTTGGTCAATTGATGAATGCTTCACACGTTTCTCTTCGGGATGACTATGAGGTATCCTGTGAGGAACTGGACTTTTTAGTGGAACTGGCACAGGGAGTGCCGGGGGTATACGGATCCCGTATGACCGGCGGCGGTTTTGGCGGCTGTACCGTCAGTCTGATGTCCTCTGATGTGGTGGAATCCTTTATTTCAGCTGTCAGAACAGCATATCGGCAGCGTTTTCATATGACTCCTGCTATTTATCCTGTTACTCTTTCCGCCGGTGCGGCACTGACTGAAAGGGTTGTCGATTAATCTGATATTTTTCCGGAACAGCTTTCGCTCCATCGTTGGAGAAATGGATTGTCAACGGACTGCTTTCTGAAACCGTTCAGAGGTCGCTGTGAGAATCTTCCGGAATGGCTTTTTTATAACGATATGTGTTGCCGCAGAAATCAGGGCAGGGAATGATTTCCCTGTTCTTTTATTGTTTATGATGTGAAATAATATAACATTCTGTATGTGGGTTGATAAAACAGATTGCTAAATTTCCAAAATGATGCTATAATAAGACTTGAATGATTATCACTTGATATGGATTTGCTTTTAGTGCATAAATAACGTCATCCTTTCATTTTGTCCGGAAAATAATCAGAAGGCATTGTTTTGTGCTTTCTGATAGATTTTCTGTAATATTATCAGCAGAATGGTGCGTGAGAATTGTGGAAGAATCACTTCCCGCTATCAATCATACTCCCGACTCTGAACAGTCTGCGCCTCAGCCGGATCAGCCTCCCCGGGATTCCGGACAGTCTACTTCATTGCCGGAAGAACATACTCCGGATTCCGAACCCAATATCCCGGAAACCGGGAATCGTAAGCCAGTCAAAAAAAAGAAAAAACGAACTGCCGCCAGTTATGTCCGATCCTTTCTGATCAAGATAGGAGTGACAGCGATAGCTCTCTGGATATTGCTCAGTTTTATCATAGGCATATTTGTCTGTCATGATAATAATGCCTATCCCATGATCAAGGACGGAGACCTTTGTATCACCTTACGGCTTGGTTCGGTCAGTCAGGGGGATGAGATCGTCTACCGTTCCGACGGGTCACATCGTTTCGGTCGGGTCATTGCCCGGAGTGGCGATATGGTCGAAATCGAAGCCGGGAGTGTGACGGTCAACGGCTACGCATTTGTTGAGGATACGGTTTATCCTACGACAAAAGACGGCGCACAGATCACGTTTCCGTATCAGGTACCGGATGACTGCGTTTTTGTACTCAATGATTATCGTGAAAATTCCAATGACAGCCGCATCTGCGGAGGCATCCCGTTAAGCGCTGTCGAGGGCAGGGTGATTTTTGTACTGCGAAGACGAGGAATATAACCGCAAAGTTATTAACGCAGACCTTGGTATTATTCGGATTCACTCAATGAAGACGGATAATAAATTTACATGAATATTCTCCAAATGAAGGATAATGACAGTATGGGTATCCATCATGGGAGTATGGTCATTTGTCAATCAAAAGCGGATGAATCTGTTCAGAGACTCATCCGCTTTTCAATTATCCGTCACTTCTGTCAGAGGAAGGGGTGACGGAGTGATTGACGATATTGACATAGATTTCTTCCGGAATCATCGGTGAACAGATCTGTGACATCAATTCATCACTGATGGTTCCGTTGACGGCATACTGTTTTCCTGCTTCCCGTACCAATGCCAGTCTCGGAACAGTCACTTCAGCAGCTTCCGGGGCATTGAACATGGGACTTTCGGGAACGGTGATCATGGTATGATGTTCTGGGAAACAAAGCCGGAACTGTGCCACTGCAGGTTCAAAATTCTGCTGACTGTTCGGAAACCCGCAGCCACAGATCATCACATATTTCAGATGGGAAAAATCTGCCTGACCGACGTGTTCATAACGTTCACCGACTTTCTGCATTGCCATCGAAGAAAGCGGCAGTGTCCGATCAATCAAGGCTTTCAATGGTGCCGGCATTCCGTAACAGTACAGGGGGTAGCTGAAAATCAGCAGATTGCTTTCGAGTATCTCTTCCAGAATCGCTTTCATATCATCCCGGTGAATACATTTGCCTCCGTTTCTCATACAGGAAAAACAACCGGTACAGTATTGGATATTCCGATCGACTGCGTGAATGATATGCACCTCGTTTTCCGAAACTTCATTGATGCCTTCCAGAAAAGCACGGGTAATGTGCATTGTGTCACTGTTTTCTTTTTTGGGACTTCCGTTAATCACGAGTATTTTCATTCTGATCACTCCGTTTCGTTTGGTCGGGAATGACTCCCGCTCATGTCAATTGCTCAATGATGGTAATTGTCAATCAGCTTTTTCTTTGAATATTCCGGAATTCTATTTCCGGTATTCGGTTCAATCGGTTTCCTGAATAGCTTTATAACGAATGTTACGCAACATATGTTATCTATTGAATATTGTATCACTGTCCGGATGATCTGTCAACATCTTTCTGAATCGAAACAGTATCTCCTAAAAATGACGTGGTTTCATTATTCAGGCTTCCGCATGAATTTGAAATGCCCCCCGAAAGCCGTAAAACATAGCTTCCGGGGGGCTGGGAGCTTTCACTTGAAAGTCCCGATAATGATGTAGTTCAAAGAGCAGAGTGAGTTTCTCGTAATGAATTGGAAATGACACAAGAAAACCGGAAAACACAGCTTTCGGGGGGGCTGGGAGCTTTCACTTGAAAGTCCGGATAATGATGTAGCTCGAAGAATAGCATGGAATCTTCGGAGTGAAGAAAATATGACACATGGAAGTGGGAAAATGCAGCTTTCGGGGGAACAGGGGGAGCTTTCACTTGAAAGTCCCGATAATGATGTGGTTCGAAGAGCAGAGTGAGTTTCTCGTAATGAATTGGAAATGACACAAGAAAACCGGAAAATACAGCTTTCGGGGGTCCAGGGGGGACTTTCACTTGAAAGTCCCCCCTGGTCAGGGTTGACGGAGCATGATTTCGGAGTAGAATTTTTTGTCGTCATAGCGGAAATTACAATAGCCGTTATTTTTCCGGACAATGGCTCTGACGGATTCCAGACCGATTCCATGACCTCCGTTTTTCGTAGAGATGAACTTGCCGCTCTTTTCAATGACAGAGCCGTCATAGGAGTTCGAAACGGCAATATACAGATCACCGTTTGGTTTAGTTTCTGCGACAAGGAGTATTTCAGGAGTGATTTCCTGAATGGATTCTGCTGCCGCTACGGCATTGTCAAGAATGTTTCCCACGATGGAACAGATTTCATAATCGGAAATCAGAATATTTTGCGATACATTCAGTCTGACCGTGATCTGGATTCCTTTTTGCTGTGCTTCCGAGACAAAGTGAGCGGCAATGGCATTCAAAGCGGTATTTTCACAGTAATGAAGCGGGGCAGAGCTTGCCTCGATACTGTCACTGTAGTCATTCAGCAATTTCTGAAGCTGTTCGGTTTCACCGCCGGCAGCCAATGAACTGGCAGTTTTCACTACATAGAGTAAGTCATGCCGGACTCTGGCTGTGTTTTCGAGATATTTCTTCATGGTATCATATTGGGAAGCCTGCATTTCCAGAAGATGGGCATTGTGTTCGGCTTCTGCGGCATTTGTGATCGCCCGGGCAATGGCATATTGCATGAACAGAATAATCATAAAAAAGATAATCAAAGTGATCTCATACATGATGTATAACGGAAATGCCCGTCCGACTCTGACATTGGCATAATCGGACGGAATCAGAATAAAGTTGAAAACCGTAATCAGTACCGGTACGATCCAGATGAATTTCCAGATGATATTGACATGACGGTTATCCAGAAGCCAACGCAGTTTTTTGAGAAAAATAAATTCCGCTCCCAGGAATAACAGGGATACGGCCCACTTGACACTGTAGGCAATGATAATTTCCATATCGGAATCTATAATGGCTTCGATATAATGTGTGGACACACCACCGAAGGAAAATAATGCGATTGCTGTAAGAAAAATATACATCAGCTTGATCTTTTTGACATCAAATAATACCATATATAATAGAAATATGGGGATGAGGGCACAGACCAGCGGAATATTGGCATTGATTTCCGTAGAATAACGAATGAATGCCAAGAGGAATGACAGGGCGAGAAGCGTAACTGACATGATCGGCAGAAATCGCTGTGGTTTCATTCTGCAATGAGGAAGTACCGGCATAATACATAACAGAGCCGCCGGAATAATAATCGCATAGTCCCATAAGTAGAGCAATAAAACTGGCATCGTATTCATATCAAATCCTTTCCGGGCGGCAAGCTGCCGCTTCCGATTATGCATCGCAGGGGGTAAAGACTGCACCCGTGTTTTGCAGCGCAGGCAGGATCTCCGGACTTTCCGCCTCGCACCAT
>CACYCN010000001.1 GCA_902772895.1 uncultured Ruminococcus sp. | reverse complement strand
GTTCGGCTCTTTTTTTTTCTTTTAGGAGTACTTCGCACTCTGCGCAGTCCCCCCAAGACCCCCGAAAACGTACCTGCCTACTGTCTTGTGTCATTAAAATTTACTCCAAGAGTTTATGGATAGTAAAGTTGCGGAATCGACAAATTAAAAAGGGCTTTTGAGAGGGGTTCGGAGAGAACTTTTCTCCTCCAGAAAAGTTCTCCCGAGACAGAAAAAGTGAAAATATAATGAAGTGATGGTAGGGGTTGTAATATCATGAAAAAGATAGTATAATAATTTTGATAAACAAGAGAATAGTATTGTTTAGTTTGAACAATGATGAATCAGGAAGTGTCATAATGGAAACGATTTCGAGAAGAGAAAATGAAACACGCAAACGTAACGTCCTGGTAGTGGACGATGAAATGATAAACCGGATGATACTGGGACATATTCTGAAAGATGAATATGAGATCTCCTATGCCTCTGACGGAAAACAGGCACTGGAAATGGTAGAAAAGAACTATGATTCCCTTTCTATCATTCTATTGGATCTGATGATGCCGGTAATGGACGGCTTTGAGCTGCTCGGAATCCTGCATCAGGATAAACGATGCAAGCACATTCCGGTCATTGTGCTGACTTCAGAAAAAAATGCAGAGATACGCTCACTGCAGCTGGGAGCGGTCGATTTCATTCCAAAACCCTATGATATGCCGGAAGTCATCCGGGCAAGGGTCAAACGTTCCATCAAGCTGGCAGAAGAAAACACCCTGCTCAATGCTGTCAAGAATGACAGTCTGACAGGACTCTATAATAAAGAATTCTTTTTTCAGTATGTCATGGATCATGATAAGTTCCATCCCACACTCCAGACGGATGTTCTCGTACTGAATATCAACCGCTTTCATATCGTCAATGAATTGTACGGACATAAGACCGGCGATGATCTTCTGAAAAGTATTGCCGGATCCATCCGTCTTTTCCTGAAACATAATGTCGGACTGGCATGCCGCTGTTACTCCGACACCTTCTACTTTTACATTGCACATCAGGAAAACTATCAGCAGCTTTTTCTGGATTTCATCAGTGAAGTGGATAAGCGTTCCGGACTGCCGGGCATATCCCTGCGTATCGGCATTTACGAAAACTGTGATAAGCAGCTTTCGGTAGATCAGCGGATTGACAGGGCCGCCAGAGCCTGCAATACCTGCCGCAAAACCTATACTTCTTCTTATGCTCTCTACGATAAAGAACTGAGTGAAAAAGAACTGTTCGGTGAACGGCTGATCCGTGAAACCAACCGGGCTCTCAGAGAGAAACAGTTTCAGGTGCACTATCAGCCGAAATATAACATTGAAGGCGATAAACCAGTCATGACCAGTGCGGAAGCATTAATTCGCTGGATTCATCCGGAACTTGGCAGAATCAATCCGGGTGTTTTCATTCCCCTGTTCGAAGAGAACGGACTGATTCAGAAACTGGACAATTACGTCTGGAATGAAGCCGCCCGTCAGATCGCCGAATGGAAAAATGAACTGGGGATCAATCTGCCGGTTTCGGTCAACGTGTCACGGATCGATACCTTCAATCCGAAACTGGAAGAGGAATTCCTTGAGATCATTCAAAAGAACGGACTGTCACCGAACGAACTGATGCTGGAGATCACCGAATCGGCGTATTCCAAAAACAGCAGCGGTCTGATTGAAGTGATAGATAAACTGCGCAGTGACGGATTTATCATAGAAATGGACGATTTCGGTTCCGGCTACTCTTCCCTGAATATGCTTTCGTCGATGCCGATCGATATTCTGAAACTGGATATGGGTTTTATCAGGAAAATCTGTGACAGTGATAAAAACAAGCGCATGGTTGAGATCATTCTGGAGATTGCCAGATACCTGTCAGTTCCGGTAGTAGCGGAAGGCGTCGAAACAGAGGAACAATATCAGATTCTGAAAGCCATGGGCTGCAATGTCATTCAGGGCTATTATTTCGCAAAACCGATGCCGCCGGAAGAACTGAAACAGAAACTGATTGCCGAAAAAGCACAGTAAATCAACGATCCTGAACAAATATGAAATCACGGATTGATACTATTTTCAAAGGAGAGAATACCATGATTACTATTGAAAAACTGAACCGGTTCGGTGCCAAAACAGAAGAAGGTCTGTCAAGATGTCTGAACGAAGAAAGCTTTTATCTGACGCTGGTAGAAAGCGCCATCACAGACGAACAGATCAATACGCTGACAGAGCAGATCCAGAAAGGCGATCTCAATGCAGCATTTGAAACTTCTCATGCGCTGAAAGGAATCTATGCCAATCTTTCCCTGACACCGCTCTATGATATCACGCATGAACTGACAGAGCATCTGCGTGCCAGAGAAAACATGGACTATACACCGTTGACCGAAAAACTCAGTGCCAGTATGAAGGAACTCATGCAGTTAGCGGAAGCATAATTTCATTAAGGAAGAGAAAGGACAGTTTTGTCTCCGGAAGGAAACGGAACTGTCCTCACATACATCTGAAGTTTCCCAAAACGATAGGAGATGAATCCGATGACGGAAAAGCACACAAAACCTGTCATTACCCCACTTGGCAGAAAAAAATATGACCGTTATCTCCGGCCGCTTGACGTATGGGCAATTGCTTTCGGCTGTATCGTAGGCTGGGGCTCATTTGTCATGCCCGGTACAAATTTCTTGCCGCTGGCAGGACCCTTAGGGTCCATTTTAGCGCTTGGGATAGGCGGACTGATCATGCTGGTGATCGGTCATAACTATTCCTTTCTGATGAAGCGCAGACCCGGCACCGGCGGTACCTATTCCTATACCAAAAGCGCATTCGGACGGGATCATGCCTTTATCTGTTCCTGGTTCCTGAGTTTATCCTATGTCACCATTGTTTTTCTGAATGCCACCGCTTTGTTTGTCATGGCACGAACCGTAGCCGGCAGTATGCTCCAGTTCGGTTTCCATTACCAGTTTGCCGGTTATGATATCTATTTTGGGGAACTGCTGCTTTCCACGCTGGCACTGGTAGTTGTGGCACTGTTATTTATCGGCGGAAAACCGTTTCTGCAGGTCATGCAGACGATCCTGGCAGTAACACTCTTTGCCGGAGTCATCGCAATTACCGTTTTTGCCTTCACGAAAGTCGGTTCGATCGATCTGTTATCCGGCATCGATTCCCCGGATTATAAACCTGTCCTCGGCTTCGTCACCATTGTATTACTGGCGCCATGGGCGTATGTCGGATTTGACGTACCCGCCCTTGAAACATCCCACTTCAAATTTCCGGTCAGACGTTCCCGCAGTATTATTGCTCTTTCCATTATTTGTGGCGGTCTGACCTATATTTCCCTGACCATTCTGAGTCTTGCCCAGGTTCCGGAAGGATACTCCTCCTGGCAGGAATACATACTGAATCTTGGTTCCTTGTCGGGCATCTCATCCATTCCGCCCTTCTATGCCGCCAAGTCCATGCTTGGTTCCGCCGGTATCATTATCATGGTAATTCTCGCCGTTGCCGCTATCTTTACCGGTATTATCGGTTCCTATCGCGCCGCTGCCAGAATGCTTACTACCATGGCGCAGGATAAGATTCTTTCCCGGCGTTTTCTGGACACCCCTTTCTGTATCATGTTCATCATGATTATTTCGATCCTCATCTCATTCTCCGGCAGAAATGCCCTTGTGTGGTTTGTTGATCTGACTTCCTTCGGTGCGATCGTGGGATTCGGCTATACCTCCGGCGCCGCCTGGAAAAAAGCGAAACAGCTGAAAAAACGCTCCACTATGATCACCGGTATCGCCGGTACATTGATTGCCATTACCTTCCTGATAGTCATGCTGATCTCACAGTTATCGACAGTCGAAACCATGGGAGCGGAAGCGTTCCTGTTATTGTCACTGTGGTGTCTGCTGGGATTCGTTTTCTACTGGCGCACTGTCAGGTCTTTGAGTGATGAGGAATTTCAGGGAAATACCCTGACGAGTATCGTTCTTTTCTCCCTGTTACTCTATTCCGCCCTGATGTGGTATATCAAGAGCATCCTCCGGATCGAAGATAAAACCAATATGACTGTCCCACTTATCTTCCACAGTATTTTATTCCTTCTGATTGTTTCCATCGGTCTTGTCGTAATGCTGTATATCCAATCCAAACTGCAGAAACGACACTCCGTTATCCAACGTCAGAAGATTCAGGCAGAGGAAAGCAGTAAAGCAAAGAGCCGTTTTCTGTTCAATATTTCTCACGATATCCGTACTCCGATGAACACCATCATCGGTTATACCCATCTTCTGCTGGATGAAAAAGACCTGCCCGAACAGGTCAGGGATTCCATTGAAAAGATCGATCTCTCCGGAAAACATCTGCTGACACTGATAAACGATGTACTGGAAATGAGTCTCATCGAAAGCGGCAAGCTGGAACTGCATAATGAAGGAGATAATCTGACGGAAACCATGCAGACCTCCTATGAAATGTTCCGTCAACAGATGGAAGGAAAGAAAATCAGCTATACCCTGACACTGGAAGGAATCGAAGAACCCTATTTTATTTTTGATAAAAACCGTTTTGCAAGAGTGGTACTTAATTTAGTCAGCAATGCCTATAAATTCACCCCACAGGGCGGACGGGTCACCGTTGTATTGCGTGTCACGGAAAAGACAGAAACAGGTTGTCAATTTGAACTGCGTGTCAAGGACAGCGGCATTGGAATGTCAAAGGAATTTGCCGCTACAGTGTTCGAAGCCTTTGAACGGGAACGTACTTCTACCGTCAGCCGTATCCAGGGAACCGGTCTGGGAATGGCAATCACCAAAAGTATTGTCATTGCCATGGGAGGCACGATCAAGGTCGAGACCGCACCGAATGAAGGCACCGAATTTATCATCCGGTTCAGTCTGGATCGCTGTACCAAAGAACAATGTCCTGCACTGTCCGGCGAAAACAAGACGGTCAGCATGGATTATGCCAGCAAACGTCTGCTTCTGGTGGACGATATTGACATCAACCGTCAGATTGCCTGTATGTTACTGAAGAAAATCGGCTTCCAGGTTGAAACGGCGGAAAACGGAAAACATGCCGTTGATGTCCTGAGTGAAGCCGAACCCGGTTATTTTGATGCGGTCCTGATGGATATCCAGATGCCCGTCATGAACGGCTATGAAGCGACCAAATGTATCCGTGCCCTGCCGGATTCAAAAAAAGCCAATACACCGATCGTTGCGGTTACGGCAAACGCCTTTGGCGAGGATGTCCGACGGGCCCATGATGCGGGTATGAATGCGCATATCGCAAAACCGATCGATTATGAAAAAATGAAGTCCGTCTTGACTGACCTTCTGGCAGATCGCTGACACTTCCGATCTCTCCGGAAACGATCGTATCCTTTGGCAACAAGTAATACTGCCAGCCTTCTGATC